>CAYUFI010000023.1:0-22878 GCA_964444175.1 uncultured Clostridiaceae bacterium
TTACATGCAGGTTGTTGAGATTGGAAAGGAGTGTCTAATCTACATAGGACAGTTTCCTGTTCCGCTCTCATGCAATTATTATAGGAGAAAGCGCTCACATTTACAATAGTTTAAAGTTTGACAAAAATTATATGTTACTTGACAGAGAGATTGCAACAAAGCAGCTTCAATCAATCGACTCCCCCCAGGATTTAAGCGGGATCCCCCTTCGACCGGGGGAGGGAGAAGGGGGAAATGCGCTATAATTAGGTTATACAGGCCCGACCGTTCGCTTCCGCCGGGGCTGCCGTAACCTTGAGTCAGGGATTCAAGTCCGTTGCAACGAGTTAGTCACATTCGGAGCAAAGGCTGTTTTTCTATGGATCCATAAGCCGTTTTGGCCTTGGTTTTATCCCTTTTGGCCATACTCGTTGCAACAAAACCAACAGAAAAATCCGGCCATCTGACGAAAATCATTATCTTGTTGCATCGTTGTTGTCATCTAACATGACAAAAATTATACTTAACATTTAAAAAGGCTTAATTAAAGACTTTATTTAATATGTTACTTTATTATTTTGTTTTAAAATAAACTCGAAATGACTGTATTTAATTACATTGCTTAAAATAAAATGACTGAAGACCTTCAGAAATCTTCAGTTCCCTTTTTCTCATCATATGAATAATTTTTTTAATGATATCTTCCTATAATTGAACTTTCTGATACCCAATCTGAGGATCGTTATCCTGAAGGGCTCTTACTAGACCACAGGCAGTAAACCCGAGCTTAGAAAGCAGCTTCTGCATTACTTTATTATCCGGATGCGTATCAATTTTAATGTTATGCGACTTACTTAAGTTCAGACACGAGGTTCCGATTCCCTTTTCCGACTCATCGGAAGCCAGGCGATGCACTACGGCATATGGCTTATTATTCAGCCACTGCCCTTCTTTTATCTCTTTATACAGAGGCTCCGGTTCCTCTCCATAGATATAAACGGGTAGTTAAGATTTGTTTGTTAAACAAACTATTGACAGATACCCACCGGAGAGCAGGAATCAGAAGTTCGTTCAAAAAAGAGAAGAAAGATCGGATAGAGAGTACAAAAAGGCAACGAATCCGGAGACTTGAACATCTCCGTCCCGTTGCCTTCCCTTCCTATCTTACAAACCGGCTAATCCAGATTCCTAATCTTATCGAACATCTCTTTGTTCTCTTCGATCAAATCCGCCTTGCCCAAAACGGCGAACGAAGAATCCGATAAGGCCTTCCTGAAATCTCCTTCGAAGCTCTTCAGATCGTCCAGAGTGGCGTTGATCGCCCCTTCGACTCTCTGATCGATATCTTCCTTCTTCTGGGAGAGATACGTATTTAAGAACCCGTTATATCCCTTGACGGAGACATGCATCACAGGATTCAGGGTTCCTAGCGCCCCGATTTTGAACTTCATCAGATCGTCTTCGTCATAATCCATCTTCTCCACGAACTCCGGAAGATCCTGATAAACTCCGTCCGTCTCTTTTAACTTCGGATCTCTATAAGACGCCAGGATGAAATCCCCGTCGTATCTGTTCACGATGAAGCATCCGTAGGCCCCTCCCTTGACACGGACCTTCATCCAGAGATAATCGTTCGAAAGGATGTTATCCAGCACGATCATCTGACCGTAACGGAGATTCGAAGTAAACGGCAGAATGCCCGCCCTGGCCACATACGAAACGTCGTAAGGGGCCTTGATGCCTTCTTTGGTGACCGAAGGAACAAAGTGAGGAATCTCTCCTTCCTTCTCCTCCGACAGTCTCTGATAGAACTCTTCGGCTTTCTTCTTAAAGACAGAGTACGTCTCCTCGTCACCGGTATAGATGACGAAGAAGCGTTCCTTCGCGAATAGCTTCTTACTTAACGAGACCAGTCTCTTCTTCAAATCTTCCTTCTTCTCTTCGAAATGCTTCGAAAGATCGGAGATGAAATCGTAATATGCGATGCCGGATGTGGCCTCGTTTACCGCGGCTTTGAGATTCTTCGAAGCGAGCGCCCTCTTATACGCGAACTCGTGTCCGGAATAGGAGAGTCTTCCCTGCATATCCGCCTTGATCCGTTCGATCACTTCCTTTAACAGGGAGTCATCGTCATACTCCGTATCGAAGATCACTTCTTCGGCCAGGTCCGAAACGGTTCCGGCCTTATCGTCCAGCGAGGAGAAATTCAAAGAGGCGAATGCCTTATATTCCCCTTTGGCGTCCGTATAGTTCGACATGCTCATGTTGAACGCCCCGGCTTCCATCAGCTGCAGGTCGCTTAATTCCTTGGCGCCGTGCTTCTTCGTCCCGAGCGTACCGATGTAGCTCCGTAACAGAGACACATACGGAATCTCCTCGAGGCTCAGATCCCTCATATCGAATCCGTAATACATGTACGCGATCCCGTTCGTCGGAAGAATCTGGACGTAGGACTTATATTTCCCGTTCTCCCGAACGTCGGAAGTCGGGAACGGAATCTCCTTATCGAGATCGTCCTTGGTAAGACGCGGCAAGGTCGCCAGCTCCTCTGATGTGGACGGGGCAGCCTGATACGCCCTTAACTCGTTCGAGGACTTGATTAAATCCTCGATTTCCTCTTCGCTTAACGACGCCTTATACTCCGCGAGCTTCTCTTCTAAGGCTTTCTCCTTCTCTTCCTGCACCGTCTTGGACGGAGAGGAGACGAGGAACAACGCGTGGGGGTTGTCCAAAAACTCGTCCTGCAGCAGCTTCTCGAAATATCCCTTCTCGAGATCTTCCCTCAACTCTTTGTAATATGGTAAAGACGATAAACCTTTCACCGCCCAGTCGAACGAATCGTCGTAGGCCCACGTCGAAATCGAAGCCAGGATGATCCCGAGTCCTTTCGGGAATCCCTGGATGCCCTTATCTTCTCTTGTGACGAACTCCGCGTGGTTCAGCTGGGCCAGAATGCTCCGATGGTCCAGCTCACCGTGAATCATCTTCTCGATCGTCTCTCTGTAGACTTTCTTAAAGAGATCCTTCTTATCCGCTTCCGAACCCTTCACGACGATCTGCATGAACGGCTGAAGCAGCTCGTCACTCACGCCCATCTCCACCGAGCTTCCGACTCCGCTATCGATCAAAGCTTTCTTTAACGGGGCGCCCGGATTATCCACCAGCACGCTCGTAAGAGCCCTTAAGGCGATCAGTTCCTTCTCGTCCCGCCCGTTCTTCAGAACGAACGAATACGAGAGAGTCGTCTTGTCCTTAAGAGAGTCGTCCTTCCCGATCGGATAGAAAATTTCTTTCTCGACCGGCTGATCAAAAGCTTTCTGTTCCTTCACCCTCGTATCGAAATCCGAACGTTCGAAATGAGAAAGGTATTCCTGATCCAGGAACTCCATCCTCTTCTCCATGTCCGTATCCCCGTATAAGAAGATATACGAATTCGAAGGGACATAATACTTCTTATGGAAATTCACGAACGTCTCGTACGAAAGGTTCGGAATCTCGACAGGGTCTCCTCCCGACTCGTACGAATACGCGCTCTCCGGGAAGAGTCCGTGCATGACCTGCCGGAACAGGATGTCGTCCGGATTCGAGAACGCCCCTTTCATCTCGTTATAGACGACCCCGTTGATCCGAATCGGAGCCTTCTTGTCGAACAGTTCGTAACGCCAGCCTTCCTGGCGGAAGATCTTCTCGTTCTTCAACACGTTCGGATAGAACACCGCGTCGCAGTAGACGCTCATCAGGTTCTCAAAGTCTTTTTCATTCTGGGACGCCACCGGATACATCGTCTTGTCCGGAGACGTAAAAGCGTTCAGGAACGTGCTCATCGAGCTCTTCATCAGTTCCAAAAACGGATCCTTCACCGGATACTTCTTCGATCCGCATAAGACCGAATGTTCCAGGATGTGCGTCAGTCCGCACGAATTGATCGGAGGAGTGCGGAACCCGATCATGAACACCTTGTTCGGATCCGCATTCTCAAAAGTCAGCACGCGGGCTCCCGACTTCACGTGCTCGTACATCTTCACCTGGGATTTAATCTCGTCCAGGTACGCCTTATCAATCTCCTTATAGTTTTTCATTTCCAACAGACCTTTCGCTCTCTATTTTACACGGATTCCCCCATCTAAGATAGTTCGGATTGTTCATAAGCGAACAAAACTGGAAGGCCAAAACGGAGGAAGTAAACTCCCGGTCTCGCGTTCCACTTGTTCCACGTGAAACATATACAAACTTATTAGAAATTATCTAAATTATATGAATTTATAAACTATCTAACTTTAAACGTATATTCGATGAACTCATCATACTTCTGACGAGCCTTCAGAACATCCTTCTTATCCGCGATATAATCCGAATGGACGGAGTTCGGATAATGCTGCATCTCCAAGCAGATCGCGTCGTACTTTCCGAGCTCCTGATGGTTCTGAATCAGGAACCCCGCCGGCCAGTTCGCCGAATAGACCACGCAGGCCTCGTAACTTGTCCTGATCTCCAGTTCCCTTCCGGACTTCTCGTCGTACAGTCTTGCCTGCACGGCCGAAGGATCCGCCTTCGTCAGAAGATACGGATGATCGTACCCGTGCGCGACTCTCTGAACTTCCTTATCCTCGATATGGTCTCCGATGCGGTGGGGCTTTAAGAACGAAAACGCCTCATCCACCTTCCTGATCTTCCGCGCGATCATATCATCGCTTAAAACACCGACCCTGTCCGCGTTCAGATAGAGTTCCTCGTCCGTAATCTTCCTTGCGGCGTTCCCGGACAGATTGAAATACGCGTGGCAGGTCAGGTTGCAGAGCGTATCCTTATCCGACACGGCCTCGTGATGAATCCTTAAGACATTCTCTTTCTTGCGCAGCTCGTACGTGATGACGAATTCCATCGTCCCCGGATATCCGCTCTCCCCGTCCGGAGAAACATACTTGAAAACCAGATATTTAGACGTTTCGTCTTCTTTCTTCGCGCACGAGAACGTCTGGAACGAGATTCCGTCCTTCCCTCCGTGCAGCGCCACGTTCGGATCGTCCGAAACAATCGTAAAAGACTCTTTTCCGGCTTTTACCCTGATCGGGGAGATTCTCCCCGCGGTCCTTCCGCACGGTTTCCCGAACATTTCTCCCGCGCGAAAATACTGGCAGAAGTGTTCCGGACGTACCAAGACCGATTCAATCTTTCCGTCCCTGTCGGGGACGCTCACGTCCGCCAACCCCGCTCCCACCGAGGAGCAGATCACCTCCATACCGAGGTCGTTCCGCATCGAGAAAATTTCATCCATAATATTTTCCTTCTTTTTTGATATGTTTCAGAAAATATTCTGATACCTTTTCGATTATATCATATATGTAAGCGCTAACTTCATCTTTTTTTAATAGTATTTAAAAATCTTCCGCCCCTTTTACGGAACGGAAGGCTCTCTATACGCCCGTAGACAAAATAAGATTACTCGTCTCCCTGGTTCGAAAGGAAGTTCTGCAGACGGTGCACGCCCATCTCCAAGCCGAAGGCGTAAATCTCGTCTCCCGGCTGGACCACGTACGAAGCGTTCGGCATCTGGGTCTTGTCGTCCCTCGTATAGAGGATGATGTTGATCCCGAAGTTTTTCGGCGTATTGAGCGTCGTGATCTTGATTGGTTTCACGTCCTGCGGGACGATGAAAGCGAAGACGTTGTAGTCCCCTTCGACCTGGTAGTAATCCATGATGGACGAAGACGCCACCTGGGTCGCCAGAGATCTCGACGCCAAATCGAACGGAGAGATGACTTCGTCCGCCCCTAAAGTCAGGAACAGTTCCTCGTACGCCTCCGAATCGATACGGACGATGATCTTCATCTTCCTCTCCTCGTCCTGCTCCTCCTTGACTTTCTTGAGGGCCATGAAGGTCAGGATGGAGTTCGACAGGTTCGCCTGCGTATCCTGTCCGAAAGCGATGATCGCCACGTCCGCCGCCAGTAATCCGGCGTCCTTAAGGGCCTCCGGATCCTTCGAATCGCAGTTCACCGCGTTCGTGACCAGGTCCGCCGCATCCGCGACCGAAGCGTCGTTCTTATCGATTGCGATCACTTCGACGTGATGCGTCGCCAAGGCCTTTACCAAGCCCAAACCGAATCTTCCCAAGCCGATGACGGCGATCACTTTTTTCAGTGCCATACTCTCTATTCCGTCCTTTCTCTTATTATCCGATCATCAGATCCGTCTGTACATACGAAACGCGGTCCTTGTGTGGCCTTGATAAGGCAGGGTTCCAGAACGTCAGGACCGCGACCGGCCCGACACGCCCCGTGAACATCAGAATGCATAAGACCACCTTCGAGGGGACGTTGAATAACGAAGTGATCCCCAGCGTGAACCCGACCGTATCGAACGCCGAGACCACCTCGTAGAACACCGCGTTCACGAGCCCGTGTCCGAGCCCTCCGTCCTCGCGCAAAGCGTCCACGATCGTCTCGTTCCCTTCCTCGAACGCGCAGATCAGGACCGTCCCGAGGAGCAGATCCAGCATGCCCAGGACGACTAGGAAGAACGCCTTCAACTGGGTCTCTTTGGAAATTTCCCTTTTAAAAACCACCATCTTCCGTCCCGTCGCGTACGAATAGAGGCTGTAGAGCGTGACGAAGATTGTCACGGTCTTCATGCCGCCGGCGGTCGAAAGAGGATTTCCTCCGATGAACATGAATAAGCAGGAGACCAGCACTCCTCCCGGAGATAACGTCCTCAGATTGCTGTCGAACGTCGTGAATCCCGCCGTCCTCAGATTGATTCCGTAGAACGCCGCCTGCAGGAAGCTCATCCTCGGATAGTCCACCGCGTAGACCGCCAGAATCGATAAGACCGCCGTCACGGCGTTGATGATGAGGACCAGTTTCGTCTGGAGGCTCGCCCGCGTCAGCGTCCTTCTGAAGAACAGATCGTCGTACACGAGATACCCCAGTCCTCCGGCGAGAATTAAGAAGCACGTCGTGAAATTCATTAAGAAGTTATCCTTGTACGCCGCAAGAGACGTCGAGCCTAAGATATCGAATCCGGCGTTATTGAACGCGCTGATCGCGTGGAACACCGCGAATCCGAGAGAAGTCAGAGGGTCGTAATCCTTGACGAACACGAAGAAGCTCATGAACGCCCCCAGCGCTTCGATCGAGAACGTCACGAGCAGGATGTGGTAAATCAGTTTCCGGATGTTCGCAAGCCCGTTCTGATTCAAAGCTTCCTTGATGACGTTCGCCTGGGACAAGGACGTGTTGTTCCCCGAGAGGAACAGCCAGAACGAGATGATCGTGACTAAGCCCAGGCCTCCGACCTGGATTAAGAACGCCATCACGATCTTCCCGAACAAGGACAGCGTATCCGCGATGACGACCGGAGAGAGACCGGTCACGCAGACCGCCGAAACCGATAAAAACAGGGAATCGATCGGGGCGAGAGAATGTCCTTCCGCCCAGGAAAAAGGAATCGCCAATAGAATCCATCCGATGACGACCACCATAAGGAACGAAAGGAAAATCCAGAACAGAGGGGAGACGCGTCTCCGCGTCTGTTTCCTCTTCCGTTCGACTTCCTTCTGGATCAGCTCTTCCTCGATTTCCTTCTTTTTACCGAATAAAGTCATAAGAATGAGGTTCAGAAATAAGAACGATTGTATTCTACCATTTTTCCGGTTGTACGGGAAAAGCGGTAAGATTACAGCAGGAGATATAAATCCGAAATCATGGAACCCGAAATCCTCCGTCTTTCCGAGCATGTAAAGCTCTTAGAGAGCGCTCAAGACATCATCTGTTCCGACGTCGGGATTGTCGAAGGAAACGACGCCTTCTTTTTAATCGATACGGGAAGTTCATCCTTCCAGTTCAAAGTCCTCGAAGATTATCTTGCGAATCATTTAGACGGGCGGAAATTGCTCGTCGGATACACCCACTTCCACCCGGACCACGTCACGAACGGGAAGCTTTTAAAAGGGGGCCGTTTTTACGGAACCAAGAACACCTCGAGATATACGCATATCGACGAGATCATCTCCGTTAAAACCTCCATCGATTTAGAGAATGTCCGTCTGGAGATCATCCCCGTCCCTTCGAACCACGCGAAAGGTTCCCTGGTGTTCTATATCGAAGAGGATCGTCTCCTCTTCATCGGCGATCTCCTCTGCCCGAAAGAAAAGGACGGAAAACCTTTTGTGAACCGGGACATCTCGACCAATATGGCGAATGCGCTTTTGCCGTACGTTCAGAAATCCGTTCAAGTCATCGACGGACACGACAAAATCTTCGATCCGAAACTCCTTCTAGACTATCTCACCGAATTAAAAGCCATTGTCAAAGGCCGTCGTGAGACGGATTTGTTCCTCCCCGAGGAAGAACTGATTCAAAAAGGTTTCCGGATGTTTTTGATGTTCTGAAGTTTATAATAAGAAAGATATCGATTCAAACAAAGGGGAGGAAGATCCGAATGAATTCATCCAAGCTCGTTCTCATCGGAGGCGGTTCCGCTTCCGGAAAAACCTACATCACCCTGAACGCCTTAAAAGCCCTGAACGACCCTTCCGACTTCCTCTTGCTGTCCTTGGACGACTACTACAAAGCCTTCTCAGAAATGACGCTAGAGGAACGCAAGAAACAAAACTTCGACTCCCCGGACGCTTTCGACTGGCCCCTCCTGAAGAAACAGATTAGGGATCTGAAGAACGGCATCGCGGTCGAAAAACCGGTCTACGATTTCAACGCCTTCACCCGTTCGGACAAAGTCGAGCGCGTCGAGCCAAAGAAAGTCATCATCCTCGAAGGAATCATGGCCCTCGAAAGCCATTCGTTAAGGAGAATCGCCGATCTGAAGATCTTCGTCGATGCTTCCCCGGAACGCAGGATCATCCGCCGTCTCGTCCGCGACTCCACCGAGCGCGACAACCGTACCCATGACGAAATCATCGCCCAGTACTTCGCCACGGTCAAACCGATGTACGACCTGTACATCGAACCCCTGAAAGTCTTCTCGGACGCCATCCTCTATAACGAAGGCACGGCCGAATCCGAATCGAAAGCCGTCAAGTTGCTGACGACCCTGTTAAAATCCCTGCTAATCGACTAAGAGAGCCTTCAAATCCGCTTTGAAAGCATCGTAGTACTTCGTAACATCCTCGCCTTCCGTAAGGATGTTTTCTTTTTCTTCGGGCGTGAACGGAGAGAGCGTCTTCTCCGCGTCATAGTCGCAGGTCAGATGCCCCTGGTAGATGAACGTAGGGAAATCGACTTCGTACGTCGTGCTCTGTCCCTCGGAGTCCTCGATCGTTCCGATTAACTTGGTTTTGGAGAAATCCACGGTGAAATCGACGGATTTCAGATAGAGATTCGCGTCGAACACGATATTCGCGTCCATGCTCGGATCCGTATCGGACATATCGATGAGAGCTTTCGTCACGGTATATCCTTCCAGTTCCTTCTTATATTTTACGAGGGCGTACGGCAGGAAAGAGTCGTACTCGGAAGGTTCGAGCAACGAATTCAGAGTCTTCGAGAAATCGTAGGCGGATACGGTCGATTTCAATAACGAATTGCTATGGATATTGATCGTCAAAGCGTACGGTTCGAGCTTCACCGAATAATCCGTCACGAGATTCAGCAGGGTCTCCTCTTCGATATACTCGTCGACGGCTTTCGCCCCGTCGGAATTCAATTGAACCTTATGCGCCTCCTCTTCGGTAATCCCGTAATCCCCAAGATATTCCTCGAGATCCTCTTGGATATAGGCGAGGAAATCTTTGTCGTTCGCTTTGGCTTGGACGTACGTCCTGTCGCTTACTTCGGACTTCGCTTCCGCGGAGAAAGACTCTTGAGTCAGTCCCGAATCGGAGCCTTCCCCGTATTTATACATTCCCTTGGATGTGGAATCCGAAACCAAAGTCTTTTCCTTCTGATCCAGTTCGCTAAAAGAAGTATTCTCCAGAGACGCGGCGAACGTTTTCTTGTTGTTCACGACCGCCTCGCCTAAGAACGTGCCGGTATGTTTAAAAGAATAGACGCTGTCGGAAGGATAAAGGATTCCGTCCGTATACGAATCCTTCAAGTACTTCAAAGCTTCCTTCGAAGTCATCTCCGTATTAAAGGAACTCACTTCCGAAGAAGAAGCGGATTCCCCGCAGCTGACACAGAGGATGAGCGATAAAACACTTAAGAACAGAGCAGGCTTTTTCATACACCAACATTTTACAGATTTCCATTTTCAATAAAAGAATCCGTTTTTCAAAACCCTCAACGTGTATAAAGCGGAGGCGTCTGATCTGTTCTAAGAGTTTCACACTAGAAATTTGGGTTTGGTCTCGTGTTAAGACAGGGATTCATGAATCCGGTAAGCGGGAGGATACTGCGACTGAACAGGAACATTCTGTGCCAAAAACCCAAGGAGTATCCGATAAATCCTCCAATTATCCGGAAGATTTTACAAATCGGAGGACGAGTTGTTAGATCACGATGAAACGGTCGTACATATCGGAAAAATCCCAGACTCTCTAAATTCCGCCCTTTAAACCACCCGTTTATCCCCTCCTTTCATTTTCTTCGTTCGGACCTCCTTTTTTTATTGACTTTAAAACCCAAATAAAGTATTCTTTTAAACGCTGGGGCAGTAGCTCATCTGGCAGAGCGCCTCCATGGCATGGAGGAGGTGGCGAGTTCAAGTCTCGTCTGCTCCACCAATTTTATTTTTCCGGAATCTAACTAAGTGATATAGCAGCGTAGCTCAGCTGGTAGAGCACTCGGCTCATACCCGATATGTCGAGGGTTCGACTCCCCCCGCTGCTACCAATTACGGATCAGTAGCTCAATGGTTAGAGTTCCCGTCTCATAAGCGGGCCGTTACAGGTTCGAGCCCTGTCTGATCCACCAGGGAAGAGACCAACCTGAGCCGTTGGGAAAATATACAAAAAGCACCGTTCGCCGGTGCTTTTCTTTATGCATTTCCCGATTCAATCGCAGACTTTTTTAGGACTGAATCCATCCTGCTAGAGACTTACTAAGGAATTACCGAGGATTTATCAAAGAAATCCCGGGGACATTCCTTACGAATTCATCCACCAGTACGCCTGATAGAACGCTTCGTTCCACTGGTCCTCGTTATGTTCCTTCTCCGGATAGAGATAGAGACTGAGATGTTTGTCGTCCCATCCGTTCGCCTTCAGATACGTATCCATCTTCTTTACGTTCTTGAGGCATTCCTTCTCGTACTCTCCCTGTCCTCCCGAACCGAGGGCGAGCTTGACGGAATTCACGATCTTCGGAGCGGCCATCTTCTTTAAGACGGAAGTCATGGTCGAATTGTTCCCGACCGCCTCCTTGATCGGAGGGACTTCGTTCATCCCGTACTTGTACATCGTAAAAGACGGGGAGAAGCAGTAAATCTGTGAGAAATACGAATTGTATTTCAGCAAGGCGTCTAGCGCCATCAGTCCTCCCATGGACGAACCTCCGAAGGCTCTTCCGGCACGGGTTTTCTGAACGTTATAGTGCCGTTCCACATACGGGATGACCTGCTTCGTCAAAAAGTTAAACGTGATTTCCGCCTTGTACGCCAAAGGCCCGATTGCGATTTCCGAGAAGCGCGGGAAATACTCGCTCAGACGGTCCTTCGAGTTATCGAGCCCGACCACGACCCAGGGACGGATCTGATGCGCTTCCTCGTGGTTCGTGATGGATTCGTCGATCTCCCATTCCTGCCCGGCGAAGGAAGTCGATCTGTCGAACAGGTTCTGTCCGTCGAGCATGTAGAGCACCGGATACGGCTTGACGCCCCTCGACTTATAGGATTTCGGGAACCAGATCCGGATTCCCCGTTTTTCGTCCACGAGGAAATACGGGTCGTAAATGCTCACTGTCTTCAAGCGTCCTATCACCGTGTGTTTATTCATGCTTCCCACCTACCTGAACATAGTAGCACGAACAAGAGCGAAAATCAGAAAAACACAAAAAAGAATGGGATTCCCTCGGGGATTTCCCATTCTCTTCCGCTTAAGATTTATAAGCCTTTCTTATTCAGCTCGATGTGCTTCGCCGCGTTGATTGGATCCGCGTAAGCCGCGTAGACGGCGGAGAGAGGTTCGTTGTTGACGATTCTCTTGATGCACTCCGCGAGCATCGTGGCTAACGAGACGACCTTGATGAACTTCAGTTCCTTGAAGCGTTCGTCGAGCGGGATCGAATCCGTGACGATGATCGAATTGAACGGTCCGTCCTTGATCAAGTCGTAGCACGGATCGGAGAAGACCGGATGCACCGCGAGCATCGATACGCTCTTCGCACCGGCTTTCTTCAGGGCGACAGCGCCGTTGCAGGCGCTCCGTCCGGTATCAATCATATCGTCGATCATGATGCAGTCGCGCCCCTTGACGTCGCCGATGATGTTCATGACTTCCGGTTCGAGCTTGGAGTTCCGTCTCTTATCGATGATGGCGATCGGGGCGTTGAACTGTTCGCCTAAGTCTCTGGCTCTGGTGACGCCTCCGTGATCCGGGGAGACCACGACGACGTTATGCAGATCCGCGTTCGACTCGATGACCGAGTGGCCCAGTAACGGGACGGCGGTCAAATCGTCCACGAGGCAGGAGAAGAAGCCCTGGATCTGGGCGGCGTGCAGGTTCACCGTGACGACGCGGTCCACGCCGGCGGTCGTCAGTAAGTGCGCGACCAGGGCGGCCGTGATCGGCTGTCTCGGTTTCGCCTTGCGGTCCTGACGCGCGTATCCGAAATATGGGCAGATGAGATTGATTTCTCTGGCGGAAGCTCTCTTGAGAGCGTCGATGAAAATCAGAACCTCCATCAGGTTCTCATTCACAGGAGGGCAGGTCGACTGGATGATGAAGACATCCTTGCCGCGGACAGACTCCCCGGGTTCGACGATCGTCTCTCCCGACGGGAAGTGGCGGATCGAACGTTCGGCCAGTTTGATGCCTAAAATGTCGGCGATGCTTTTCGCCAGATCCGGATTAGCAGACAACGAGAAAATAACGGCCTCTTCAGACATATTTACCCCCTTCAGTGCAATAAGATACGGAAAACCATCAAGACCATTATAAGCAACAGAGGAGGAAAAGGAAACGGAAAAAGGCTCGTAGAAGCCCTTTTTCGGACGCAGTAAAAAGGCGGGGAGTTTCCTTTTCCCCGCCTCTAAGCATTTCTTTTAATCGGACAGACCGAACTACTTCGCCATCTTCGTCAGATAGACGTAGTACGGGCTGTCCTCGTACTCGTTCCGGATCTTCTTCAGTTTCTCCTCGTCCTCGGATAAGGCGAACACCGCCGAACCAGACCCGCTCATCATGACCGCGTCGAGCCCTCTCGACTTCAGATCGTCGATGACGCTCTGCACTTCCGGCAATAAGCGGATTGCCGGTTTCTGAAGGGCGTTCCCCATGCCTTTTAAGATCTTCTTTTCGTTTCCGTCCGCAAGCCCGGAGATCAGCGACTTCAGATCCGGATGTTCCAGTTCGCAGGAATCCGACTCTTTATACACTTCCTTGGTCGACAAGCCCTGTTCCGGCTTGACGATCAGGACGTGATAGAACTTCCTGACGTTCAAAAAGCTTAATTTCTCCCCCGTTCCCTGGACGCGGCAAGGTCTGTTATAGAGGCAGTACGGCACGTCCGAACCGATGGAACGCGCAATCTCGATCTTCTGTTCCTCGCTGACCGAAAGCTTCTTCATCTGAATCAGACCGTTGATCACCGCCGCGGCGTCCGCGCTTCCTCCGGCCAGTCCGGCCTCCATCGGGATCCTCTTATAGATCTTGATCCGCATGCCAGAACGGAACCCGAAGAGATGCTTCATGGTCCTGTAGGCCACGTAGACCAGGTTCGACTCGTCGCATAAAAGCGTATTGTCGTCCGACGTCAGATACGTCCCGAAACGTTCCGGAAAGACTTCCATCTCGATCGAATCGTGGAGTTCGAGAGGAACCGAGACGAGATCGATGTCGTGGTATCCGTCTTCTCTTTTTGCGAGGACGTCCAGTCCCAGATTGATTTTCGCAGGAGCCTTGATGATCATACTGTTCAGGGGAATTCCTTTCTTCCCGTTCCATTATTCTAGCCTCTTCAAAGCAAAAAAGGGAATACGGAAGAATCCCTCTTTCTCGCTTCCCACAAATCTCTGAAATCCCCGGAATTAGGCTATAATCAAAGTAAATGAACGGCGAACAGGAACAGTTTATCAAAGCCTACAAGAAGAACAGGTACATCCGAGATCTCTACATCGATCCCTTCCTCTTCGAAGGACAGGAATCCTCCCTGTCCTTAGGGGAAGTCCTTTCGTTCACAATCAGACGCTTCAAAGGCTCCCTCAACACCTTTCAATACACCTACCGCTTCGTCCTCTCCGCTTCCTCTAAACCCTATAAGGATTCCTACATTGCCAAATGGATCCGCTTGGAGGACAACAAGACCTGCATCGTCCTCCCCGAACCGTTCCCTAAAGCCGATCTGTTGACCTGGGATTATAAAAAAGCCATCCGCCTCTTAAAAGACTACGCGGAATATCAGAAGACCGCCTTCTCCGAACGCCTATAAATCCAGAATGCTGAGAACTTCCCGAATCTGGGCAATGCTCAACTGATGCGGCCTCTTCGATAAGTCGAAAGAAAGCTGATTCAGATTCTTTTGAACCGTTTCAAAATACGGGCTTCTCTTTAAATTGTTGTTCAGGTTCTTCTTCGGATTCGTGTAGAGCGTCTTCAAGAACTGAAAGACCTTTTCGTCGGCGTACTTCCCTTCGTCTTGAGGCGTAAACACCAGGAACACCGAATCCACCTTCGGGGACGGATAGAACGAAGAAGGATGGAGGGCCATCAATTCCGTTAAGTTCCCCCGTAAGGCGAAATACGCGGAATACGCGTTGTTCTCCGGATCCCCTTCCTCAAAAATCAATTTATCCCCGAGTTCCTTCTGGACCATGAACCCGAAATACGGGTAACACGGATCCGTCAGGACCTTATGCAGGATATCTCTTGAGATCGAGTACGGCAGATTCCCGATATACGCGTTATGTTTCACGTGAAACTTTTGTAAATCCTGCTTTAAAAAGTCGCCCTGCACGATATGGAGATTCGTCTGATGAAACTCTCCTTTTAGGACCTTAATCATGTCCTTATCGAAGTCGATCGCGGTCACTTCCTTCCCGGTCGAGACGAGCATCTCGGTCAACGAACCTAAGCCCGGCCCGATTTCGACGATACCGTCGCACTGATTCAAAGGAACCGACGAGACGATCGCGTCCCGCGCCTTCTGATCAATCAAAAAATTCTGGGAGAAGCGCTCCTGCGCTTCCACGCCGTATCTATTCAGTCTGTCCAGTATCTCTTCCCGTAAGTTCATAGAGATGTTCTCTTCCTCTTTATATATCTTCTGCCGTCTTTCTTAAGATCAGAAGATCCTCGTAGATCTTCTGGGCGGTCTTAGAAGGAAGGGAGAACTTCCGAATCAGTTCCTCCCTCTTCTTGGACGAATCCGCCCCGGCGTATCCTTTCTGAACGAATTCCCCGTATGTCAGGGAATCCTCTTCCTGAATCTTCTTTTCCCTTTCCCTATAAGGTCTCAAGACTTCCCTTAGATACGAAGGATCCGCCTCGGTCACTCCGACCTTGTTATGCGCGACGGACTTCTTCTTGATTAACTCTATATCGATTACGTCTTTCAAGAACGAATGCAGGCTATCCCGGATTTTCCTTCCCGGTCCGTCCGGATCTGTAAGAAGGACGATGGTCCGCACTTCGTTCGCTTCGATCAGGAACTTCTTCGTCAAGGACGTCATCCCGTACCCGTTCGTCTTCCTTACGAACCGGAAGGAAAACGACTTCAGTTTCTCGATGTCGTCTTTCCCTTCCACGACGAACAGATACGAAAGCTCATTCCTTGATGCCATAGACGCTTAAGGAACGCGTATAGATCTCGTCCGCCAGTTCTTCCTTGTCCCGGTTCAATAACTCCGCCATCTTCTCTAAGACATACACGGTCTTCGAAGGATCGTTCAGCTGTCCTCTATACGGAACCGGTGTCAGAAACGGCGAATCCGTCTCGAGCAGGAACTGGCTCGACGGAACTCTTTGGACCACTTCGATTAGACTCCGCGCGTTCTTAAAGGTCAATACTCCACCAATCCCGAAATACACGTTCTTCTTATGGCGCAGATAGCGCAGCGCCATCTGGAATGAACCCGAGTAGCAGTGCAGCGTCACGTTCCCCTTGAATCCCGAATCGATAATCGTGTTGAACGTATCCGCGTCCGCGTCCCTCGAATGCACGATAATCGGAAGATCATACTTCTCCGCCATCGCGATCTGGGCTCTGAACAGCGCCTTCTGTTTCTTCTTCGTCTCCGGCGAATGGTCGTTATGGTAATCGAGCCCGATTTCTCCGAGAGCGACTAAGTTCGGAGTCGAAAGAATCGCCTGTTCGAGGCTCTTCATTTCCCCGTCGATGTCCCCGTTATCCTCTTCCGGATGGATTCCGACCGCCGAATAGCAGAACGAAGGGAACTCGTGCGCGAGCAGGGCGATCCTTTCCCAGCTCTGCACCGTGTCCCCGTTATTGATGACCTTCACCACTCCAGCCTTCAGGCAGCGGTCGACGATATCCGCCCGGTTCGGATATAACCGGTCCTCGTTCAGATGGCAGTGCGTATCGATGATTTTCATAAGCTTCTTCCCTCTTTTCCTATAAACCTTATTTCCCGACGCAGAAATTCGCGAACACCGTCTGATAGACATCCTCCATCGTATTCTCGACCCCGAGCATCTCGTCCAGAGCGTGCGTCGCTTCGATTAGCTTGATCTCCAGGACATCCACCGTGACTTTGTTCTTCAAGTCGTTCAGGACATCCTTCAAGTCCGATACGAACGTCTCGAGCAAATCCAGATCCCTCTTGGAGGCGAACCCGTCCCCGTCCTGATCCGAGATATCAAGTTTCTTCTCTATTTTCTTGAACATTTCCTCCAAATCCGGATCCTCCTTCGACAAGGACACGTCCGCGTCCTTATCGATTCCGTTCAGATCCTTCTTGGTCGAGACGGTCAGACACGGCTTGTCCCGAATCAGATCCCGAATCTCGAGCTTATCGATTTCCTCTTCGATCTGCTGCCCTTTCTCGAATAAGAGAAGGACGATATCCGACTTCGCAATCGTATCGTACGTCTTCTCAATCCCAATCTTCTCGATTTCGCCGGCCGCCTCGCGGATTCCGGCCGTATCGTAGAAACGGTACAGAAGACCGTGGATTTCCTTTTCTCCTTCGACGACGTCCCGGGTCGTTCCCGGCACGTCCGTCACGATGGCTTTCTCCTCGCCCAAGATCTTATTCAGCAACGTCGACTTTCCGACGTTCGGTTCCCCGACGATGGCGACCTTGATTCCGTTAAAAAGATACGTCGACTGGCGCGAACCGGCCAAAAGGACCTCCGCCTTCTTTAAAAGCGGCGGCAACACCTTTTCGATCTTCGGAGCGATCTCCACGTTCTCGTCGTATTCCGGATAATCGATGTCGACCTCGATCTCCGCGGTGAGAAGGTTCAGTTCCTTCTTCATCTCCTTGACCTGCTCGGACGCATCCCCGTTCAGGGTCTTCAAAGCGAACTTCCTCGACTTCTCCGTCCTCGCGTTGATGAGCTGATTCACCGCTTCCGCTTCGCTTAAATCCATCTTCCCGTTCAAATACGCCTTCTCCGTGAACTCTCCGCCCAGGGCCCTTCTCGCCCCGTAACGGATCAAGGCGGAAATGAGGCGGTTCACGATCAAGGGGGATCCGTGCACGAAGAATTCGACCGTATCTTCCCCGGTATAGGACTTCCCGTCCTTATAGAGGACCAGCGTTCCTCTGTCGATCAAGGAATCCTCATCGTCCTTATCTTCGTAGAAAGACACGTAGTACATCTTCCTCGCCTCGAACGAATTCACGTCCTTTTTCACGACGTGCGAAAGGATCTCGAAACTGTCCTTTCCGGAGAGACGCACCATCGACACCGCCGCCTTCATGGGGGCGGAACATTCCGCCACGATCGTATCAAAAACGTTCATAAAAATCTCCGTTTCCTATTATAAAGGATTTCGAGCGCTTCCAAACTTCCCCGAAAACCAGAATCCACAAGAAAACGGGATTCCGACCGAACCCCGTTCTTCTTCCGTAAGCTTATTCGCCGTCCTTCTTATCTTCCGAAACGGCCTTTTCAAATTCCTCGGCGTTCTGATCCATCACCGAATTCACGTCGACCGCCGGCTTTTCTTCCTCAACCGGAGCGCTCGGAGCGGCCCCTTCGTCGGCGACGTAGGCGATCGTGATGTGGCGGTCGCGTCCGGCTCCGACAGAAACCGTCTTGATGTTCGGCATGCCGTTCAGCGCGTTGTGGATGACTCTTCTTTCGTCCGAAGACATCGGCTGGAGCTCCGCGGTGATGTGCGTGCGGCTGACCGTGTTCGCGATGCGCCGTGCCATCGACTCGAGCTTCTCGTACTTCTGATCCTTATATCCGTTGATGTTCAGAAGGATCCTGTAATGTTCCCCGAACTTCGCGTAGACCGCCGAACGGACCAGTTCGTTCAGGGCCTGCAGGGTCTCCCCGCCTCTTCCGATGATGCGCGAAGCATCGTCTTCCGAGAACATGTCGATGTGGTTGATCCCATCTTTTTCCATCGCGGAGATGTCGCAGCGAAGACCCATCGTCGCCAAGACGTTCTCGAGGTACTTCTTGGCGTAATCCTTGACGTCCTCTTCCCCGTAGACGCCGATCTTGGCATACTTGCGGAAGAAGCCCTTCTGTTCCTCGAGGACCTCGAACTTCAGGTCCTCTGGGGCAACCTTCAGTTCCTCGGCGGCTTTCGCCTTGGCCTCTTCGACCGTCTTTCCTTCAAATTCCTTCATATGACTTCATCGTCCTCCCTTTACCGTAACTTCATGTGCTTCTGACGGGGAGCCGACTGGCTCTTGTAGGCGCCGTGCTTGTTGAAGTGGTCGCCTCCCTTGAACGAGTTGTTTCCGCCCTTCTTCTTATTTCGGCGGACCGTCGTAACGATTTCTGTAATGATCGTCTGGAAGATCGAGATGAGGGCGCCGAAGATCCAGTAGATCGCCATGGCGGCCGGCAGCTGCAGACCCATGATGATGACGAAGACCATCATGATGATCGGCATCCACTTCATCATCGAACCCATGCCGCCCTGGTCCTCCTGGACCTTGATGGTGGTTCCGACCATTTGCTTCTTCTTCCAGTTCTGCATCCACATCGGGAGCATCGAGGCGAAGAACTGCGAGATAGCCATGATGACAAACAGGACAATCGCGAACGGAGTCTCGGCCGAATGGGAACCCATCGCCGTCTGCGTGATCGTCGATAACGACAGTCCGAAGATTGAGCCTCTAGTGAGAATCGCCGAACCCTGCAACGCGGACCAGACCGCGATGAAGATCGGGAACTGGATGATTAAGACCAGGATTTGGCGGAACGGATGGATCTTGTTCTTCTTATAGAGCGCCATCGTCTCCTGCGCCAGCTGCTGTTGTTCGGCCTGATTCGTCTGGGAATTCGGGTATTTCGCCTGCAGCGCCTGAATCTGCGGCTGCAGCTCGGTCATCTTCGACTGCGAGCTCTGCGAACCGACGGACAGTAAGACGATGAGGAGTCGGACGATGAGCGTCGTAAGGAAGATCGCCAGGATCTGTCCCCAGGCGTTCGCGCCCGTCGCGCCGAAGCTGTTGGCGAACGTATAGACCAGCCAGCCGATCGGATAGACCAACAAGCCTTCGATGAAGCCGTACTTCGAGAACGCTTCTCCCCAGCCCTTGCCGGAGATATAGACCTTCTCGGACGCTCCGAAGTAACCCGACGTCGGCGTGATGCAGGTCACCGCGGTCCCGATGTGGCTCGAGAACGCGCTCTTGTAATACGAAGCGAACGAAGCGGTCGGAACGGTGTCGCGCAGGTCTTTCAGACTGTCGCGCGCATCGATGTCTCTCGTCCAGTTATCGAAATTCAACCACAGGACGGTGTTGCTGTTCTCGTCGACCCCGCCGAAACGGATGTTGCCCTTTAAGGTCGCCGTATTGACTCTCGTCTGGAAATACGCGTCTTCCGAATCCATCGAAACGTTATGGGCGAAAGCGTACGCCTTGACCTCGTAATACGAACGGACGTAAGCGACGTTCGCGTATGTGCGCTTGAGTGAATCACTTCCGTCGGTATCCGTTACATCCCCGTAATCCGGGGTGAAATTCGCGGCGAATCCGGCAATCGCGTCTTCCGTGGTGGCCGAACTGATGCCGTTCTCCTGGATATCCGCTTCGATTTCCTTGTTCAGATCCTCGTAGACGCTGTCGACCTTCGCGTCGAGATAGGCCCAGTATGCGCTGTCCGGAACGAGATACTTCGCTTCCGAAGCGGCGTTCAGGATCGAAGTCTGGTTCTTATCCTCCGCGGCAAAGGCGCTGACGTAATCGGCGTACATGGACGCGGCGTCGTCCGGCGTGCAGAACGACTTGGTGCACCCTGTCAAGACGAGCGCGGCGAACAGGAATCCGACACCGGCCAGGATCCGTTTTCCTACTTTCTTCTCCACTATGATTGTTCTCCTTTATCCATCAGGGCGTTCAGCGCACCCAGAAGTTCTTCCTGATTTTCCCGGCTCGTTTTTTTGAGAAATCCGGGCTGAACCACTATGACAATATCATAATTTTTTCCGTAGATATTGTAAACGGAAAAGAACGCGCGGACCTGCCTGCGGATGCGCGCGCGCACGATGGCGTTCCCCAACGTTTTTCCGGTCGAAATCCCGACGCGGAGATGGCCGAGGGAATTGCGCTTCAGATAGACCTTGTAGGCGTCCGTCCTCTTATAGAGGGACTGATGGAACGTCTTCTTGAAATCCGAGGATTTCTTCAGTCGGTTAATGACCTTCATCGAGCTTTTCCTGTGGTTTCCTTTTTCGAAAAACAGCCACGGAACCTTTTCCTGTCCCCGTGGCTGTTTCAATTGGTCCGACGCTCTTATTCAGCGAGTTTGGCTCTGCCCTTGCGGCGACGTCTGGCAATGACTTTACGGCCGTTTACGGTCGCCATTCTGGCACGGAAGCCGCAGACCGACTGTCTCTTCCGCTTACTGGGCTGGTATGTTCTTTTCATACGATACTTATCTCCCCTATGTGAAAATTCAAAATTTCACAGCGCGTTTATTATATATAAACAGAGTAAATATTGTCAAACCAAAAGAGTGCACTTCTCGCTATGTCTCAGAATTTATTCAATGACAAACGAAATGCAATGGATTCCGGTTTGTTCTGTTTTTTCCCTCTCAATCGGTCAGCTCGGTTCAGTTTCTTGTCTCAGATACTGAATGTCCCTATGTGATTTGAATCATAAGGATTCTCTAGATAATCATTAGGAAGCGTAATATTCAGCTCTTCCTCAATCGGCTCGAATATCCATAGATAAGATTCAGATTCATCCTTCAGAAGATCGTCTTTATCAATCGTCTTCCGTATTTCTCTAATCGAAAGATCGGAGTTGAAATAATAGGCATATCCCGTCTTGATTCTCTTTTCTTCCTTTTCTTCTAAAGTGCTGATTTCAAAAACGTAAGAAGAAACAGCGTAGAATGTAACGGAAGGATCATCGACAAAATTGAAATCGTTGTAGTACGTCTCTATATTGAAATCGACGCCTTCTAGTACCGCGTGATCAATACCGTAATTCCTATCATGCCCATACGAATACGTTCCGTTTTTCCAATCAACTGTATCAATGTTCATATAGAAAGAAGAACCGGTGAAATATCGATCCGTAGAGACAATCGTTTTTCTATCATATTCTTCTGTATACAGATGAATAGCTGTACAAGAAGCCGCTAAATCATTCTTATTCTGAAAAGAAAAAGTACCTGCCGCCCATTTTTCAGTCTTTTCTACGATACTGCCCTCTTGCATATGTATATAAACGGAATTGCAGACGTAATTTCCTTCCGGAAGAACGTATCCTTCCGGATACTGCTTCTGGAACTTCTCTTTGAAAGACGAGAAGCCCCCGTGGGGAGAATTAGCAGCAGAAGACGAATCTTTCGAACACGAGGTTGTGAAAAGAAGAGCAATCAAAGATAGGAAGAGCATCGTTTTCCTGTATTTCATATTTTCCTCCTTTCTTATAAATTCATCGAAGCCTTAAACGCCATACTGTCCCGATAGCTCAGGATCAGATTTCCCTCATAGGCATAGCTTCTCTCTGGATAGTATAGTCCGTCTTTCTCTTTGACAATGCTGTTCCCGCTAGAAGAAACAGTGCTGACTAAGGAAGGCCCGACGACGAAACCCATCTTGGCCTTCCCTTTGCAAAGCATACATGTCTGGTACTGACTTGTAAGAGAAGAGGAGCCTGTCACGACATGGCCCTGGACAGCATATTCTCCGCAGGAACAGAAGGATTTGTGGGCTGTATAGGAGCTCCACACGTACTTTTCAGTGTAGTTGTGCGTATGCGGAATGAAGTCGTCGAAATTGTCTACGGCTGCGAAATTGACGATGTAGTCCACATCACGTCCTCCTCGACCGGAGATTCTGAAATACAGAATCTCTCCCTGTTCCATCGAGGTCTGATAATAGCATCCGAATTCTTTATGGTTGTTATCATAGAACCCTCCGTGGACTGAACAGACAGCGTCCGTTGAATCCCAGCTATAGTCGACAGCGGTAAAAATCGTGATTTCCTCTTTGATTTCATTATCATCATGTCATTTCTTAGATAGATTCGTATGGAAAGAGTAATTCCCGGTTTCAGGAGCGCTGAATGAGAACCAGTACGACTCCCTGTAGCCGATATGATCAATGGATGTTCCGTATCTTAAAAACAGGGGTTCGGGATTGATTTCAGCGAACCTGCATTGATCGGCTAGAGTAAAAG
>CAYUFI010000024.1:0-21073 GCA_964444175.1 uncultured Clostridiaceae bacterium
TTGTTCTCTCTGCATGCGCACAACATGGCCTGCGACCTTGCTGTCGAAAGCTCCCTCGGTATTCTGCTTTTCGTCGACATGCTCGTCGCGATTTTAAGCGTACTCTGCTACCTGAACGTCCAGGGGAAGCACACCGAGAAGAAGAAAGTCATCATGTTCTCGGTCTTCTACTATGTGCTGATGGTCGTCCAGCTCGTCATCGAGTACCACCTCGTCCACGAATACACGGTGGAAATGCAGGTTGCTAACGGCGGCGTCACTTCTATGACCGGCGTGGCTTTCCTCACGGATTCGAGACGTCTTTTCAGAATCCACATCGTTTTGATTTATATCTCGATGGCGCTCGCGGCAATCGCTCCAATCGTCCAGCCGTTCACCAAGAAGATTCATTTCTAGCCGTTCCGTTTGATCACTGAGATCCGTATTTAAAATGGCTGATAAGGAAAGGGAAGAAAAGAAGGAGAAATGGACGAACGATTCCGCCCCTGAAGGCGCTCCGGATTCCTTCAAGGAATCGAAGCTAAGGAAGATTCCCTACGCTTATAAGGCCGTTTTTGTTAAATACTGGACCTGCGGAGTCATCTATTTCTTCGTCAACATGGGTTTGACGAACACGCTTTTCTCCGACAACGTCGTCCTGTTTTCTCAGGGATTCGACATCATCGTCCTCGTCGACGGTCTGATCTACGGACTGGCCTATTTCTTCCTGCACGGGTTCTTGCTCGAACTGGCGGAACGCTACGAAGGGGAAGGAAGGCCGTGGAGCATCTATTATTCGCGAAAATGGTGGACGATCTGGATTGACATCCTGTACGGCCTGGTCTGGTCGTTCTTATGCAATTTCTTTTGCCTGTACCTCAACGAATGGATGAACAACACGCCGGTGTCCTGGATGTTCAGGGAACCGTTCACGTTCGCCTTGCTGGGGCTCGCGGTGGAGATGGCTTTCATCGGTTTAAAAAATCTGTGCGTCTATATCGTCCATAGGATTCAAGGGAGGTAAACAGTATGAAATTCCATGTTTTGAGCGTCACTTCCAAGACGGCCTGCTTCGAACTCGAGAACGAATCGGTCTATTACGCCGAGAAGGCTTATGACGTCGTTCTGAACGGAAAAACGGTTTTGGAAGGCGTTAAGGAGAACGTCTTCACACTTTACGAACTCGAACCGGACACCGGATACGCGGTGAAGGTCGGGGAAGATTCCGTTTCGTTCCGTACCGAGAAGGCTTCGATGGTTTTGCATCTGAAGGATTTCGTCAATCTAGGGGAAAAGGACGACACCCTGATGATTCAGTCGGCGATCGCCGTCCTTCCTAAGGGAGGCGTCCTGTACGTCGATCCGGGGGAATACCGCATCACCTCTCTCTTTTTAAAATCCGACATGACGCTCTATGTCGCTAAAGGAGCCGTCATTTACGGGAACCCGGTCATCGGGGATTATCCTTTGATTCCGGGAGAAGAGAAGTACCTCGACCCCAAGAAGGCCCCGCTGCAGCTCGGCGCCTGGGAAGGAAACCCGTTCCCGGCCAAGCCTTCCTTCATCAGCGCCTATTCCGCCGAGAACGTCGTGATCGAAGGGGAAGGCGTACTGGACGGACAGGCGGACAAGTCCGATTTCTGGAAGAATGTCAAGACCATGACCTACGGCCGCCCGCGCATGCTCTGCTTCAACTCCTGTAAGCACGTCCGCGTCATCGGCGTCTCGGTCGAGAATTCCCCGGCCTGGACGATTCATCCGTATTTCTCGGAGGACGTCTCGTTCTACGCCATCCGCGTGAAGAACCCGAAGGACGCCCCGAACACGGACGGCTTGGATCCGGAATGCTGCTCGAAGGTAAACATCGTCGGCGTCTATTTCTCGGTCGGGGACGACTGCATCGCCCTGAAATCCGGGAAGATCTACATCGGGAAAACCTATAAGAAGGCGTGCGAACAGGTCGTGATCCGCAACTGCTACATGCACGAAGGGCACGGGGCGGTCGTCCTCGGATCGGAAGTCGGCGCGGGCGTCAAGGACGTCACGATCGAGCGCTGCTATTTCGAACACACCGACCGCGGTCTCCGCATCAAGACGAGAAGGGGACGCGGGAAAGATTCCATCATCGACAACATCGCTTTCCGCCACATCGTGATGGACAACGTCCTCACCCCTCTGGTGGTCAACATGTTCTATTTCTGCGACCCGGACGGGCACAGCGAATACGTCTATTCGAAAGAGAAGCTTCCCGTCGACGACAGGACGCCGTACATCGGCTCGTTCGTCTTCGACGACATCAGAGCGAGTGACGCCGAGTGGGCGTTAGGATATTTCGCCGGTCTTCCGGAACGCCCGATCGGCTCGATTGAAATTCGCAATTCGACGTTCACCGTCAAAAAGGACGCCTCGAAGGGGCGCCCGGCCATGATGGACGGCATCGGGGAGATGTCGCGTGTCGGTTTCGTCTTCGACAACGTGGAGAAGGTCGTCTTCGACAACGTGAAGGCGGAAGGGTACGACGGCGAGAAGCTCGTGCTGAAGAACGTCGGAAGCCTCATCGAGAAGTAATATGGCGAATCCGAGCGTTTATCTCTACATCCGCCCCGGGGAAGGAATGGGGCGGGAAGTCCTCGGGAAAATCCTCACCCGCGTCCTGACCGACTCGGACTACGAGATGGTTTATAAGAAGGACGTGTTCTTTCTGACGCTGAAAGGAGGGCAGAACGGTCTGGCGATTCTGCAGTCTTCCTTGGCTGCGGCGGGCGAAGACATCGGAGGGAACTTCAAAGGACTCATCGTGCCCCTTTTCTCCGAACTGTTCTTACCGTACATCGACTTGGTCCCGCCGAACGGGATCCGTTACCTTTTCGAAGTGGGCTACACCCATCACGAAATCTACCTGGAGACCCAGGAACTGCTGGACGGGATCGATTCGTATACGCTCCTGACCGTGAAGTCCTACATCGAGGCGGGGAATAGCCCTTCCCTGGCGTCGAACCGGCTCTACGTGCATCGCAACACGGTCACCTACCGCATCGACCGTTTCATCTCGATGACCGGGGTGGAGATCAAGTCGTTCCCCAACGCGGTCTACATCTATTTCCTGATTGCAAATCGTTTGAAAGATATGTCCGAATTAACCTTTTAGCGCTTTTTAGGACGGGAGCACATAAAATTAGCTATAAAACTATCTTTCTAACGCTCAGGGATTGATATAGAATAAAGATGTCCAATCATGGCGCCCGCGAGGGCGGATTTTATAGGAAGTTTCCATGACTGAAGAAAGGAAAAGTTATGACAAAAACGGAAGTTACTCAGAAGTTGCTTGACTGCGGCGTCATCGCGGTCATCCGCGCCTCTTCCGCCGAAGAAGCGCTGAAACTCGCGGATGCGTGCTCCGCGGGCGGAATCGTCGGCCTGGAGCTGACGTTCACGGTCCCGGGTGCCGAAAAGGTCATCGCCGCGTTAAACGAAAAGAAGGACGCGAAGTATCTCGCGGGCGCCGGTACGGTCCTCGATGAAGCGACCGCGCGTATCGCCATCATGAACGGGGCGAAGTTTATCGTCTCGCCTTCGTTCGACAAGGGCGTCGCGGAAGTCTGCAACACCTATCAGGTTCCGTATGTCGCTGGTTGCCTCACCCCGACGGAAGTCGTCACGGCCATGAGAGCGGGCGCGAACCCGATTAAGATTTTCCCGGGAGACGTCGTCGGCCCGGCCTACATCAAGGATCTGCACGGACCGTTCCCGCAGGGCAACTTCCTGCCTTCGGGCGGTGTCAACCTCGAGAACGCGGGCGAATGGATCAAGAAGGGCGCCGTCGCGGTCTCGGCCGGTTCGTCTCTGACGGCTCCGGCGAAGAAGGGCGATTACGAAGGTGTTACGAAGAATGCCGCCGCGTTTGTCAAGGCGGTCGCTGATGCGAGAAAGGAATTGAAGAAGTAATATGGCGGAAGTCAAAAAGGTTGTCACTTTAGGCGAAATCATGCTGCGTCTGTCCACTCCGGGACAGAGCCGCATCGTTCAGGCGGATTCGTTCGACGTCAACTACGGCGGCGGCGAAGCCAATGTCGCCGTCTCCTTAGCGAACTACGGCGACGAAGCGTACTTCGTCACCAAGGTCCCTGCCCACGAAGTCGGTCAGGCGGCCATCAACGAATTGAGAAAGTACGGCGTCCACACCGAATACATCGCCCGCGGCGGAAACCGTCTGGGCATCTACTACCTCGAGACCGGCGCTTCCATGCGTCCGTCCAAGGTCATCTACGACCGTGCGGGCTCCTCGATTGCGGAAGCGAAACCTTCCGACTTCGATTGGGCCAAGATCTTCAAGGGCGCCTACTGGTTCCACTTCACCGGCATCACTCCGGCTCTGGGCAAGAACGCCCAGGCCATCACTCTCCGCGCTCTGAAAGAAGCGAAGAAGAGAGGCGTCATCGTTTCCTGCGATCTGAACTTCCGCGCGAAGTTATGGACTTCCGAGGAGGCGCAGGTCGTCATGAATTCCTACATGCCGTATGTCGACTACGTCATCGGCAACGAGGAAGACGCCGATAAGTGCTTAGGCTTCAAGCCGGAAGGCACCGATGTCAACACCGGCAAGCTTTCGATCGAAGGCTACAAGAAGATGTTCGAAGCCATGGTGGCCAAGTACCACTTCAAGGGCGCTTCCTGCTCGCTCCGCGAATCCCACTCCGCGACGGCGAACGGCTGGTCCGGCTTGCTCTACACCGACGGCAAGTTCTATCAGTCCAAGCACTACGAGATCAATCCGATCATCGACCGCGTCGGCGGCGGCGACTCCTTCGCTTCCGGCCTCATCTACGGTCTGATGCACCTCGATCCGCAGTCGGCGATCGACTTCGCCGTGGCGGCTTCGGCTCTGAAGCACACCATCCCGGGCGACCTCAACCACGAATCGCTCAAGGAAGTCATGGACCTGATGGGCGGAGACGCCTCGGGCCGCGTGAAGCGCTAAATCTTCCCGGATTTCTCCGAATTTCCGACCGAAAACACTGCTCATTGTTCTTGAAGCACAGAAAAAAAGAACAATGAGCTTTTATTATATAGTTAGCGGGCATTTTGAGACTTTTCCTTTCCGAAGGGAGAAGAAATGTTTCGCTCCGCCCACCGACATATGACCAAAGAGAATTTAGGAATCTACAACGATCTGAAGGACAAGATCATCACCCTCTCCATCCATCCGGGAGATATCCTGAAGGAAGTCGACGTCGCGAAGAAGTACAACGTTTCGCGCACGCCAATCCGGGATGTTTTGAAGAAGCTCGAAGGGGACGGCCTTTTGGAAGTGCATTCCCAGCAGGGGACGTACGTCACCAAGATCGATCTCAGCGGCATCACGGACATCATGTACATCCGTTACATGGTCGAGGTCGGAGTCCTGAAGGAACTGATCAAGGTCGTTACGCCCGGCGACATCGCCGAATTCAGGAGGATTCTCGCCGAACAGAAGAAGCTCGTGGACAAGAATAAGGAGAACAACTCGTTCGTCAGAGACATCTTCGCCAACGACAACCTGATGCATCAGCGGATGTACCACGTCGTCGGGAAGGAATCGATCCTCGAAAGACTGAATTCCTCCTGGCCGTTCTATTCCCGCTTCCGCTCGTTGAGTTATCTGCGTTCTTCTTCCTACCTTTCGATGCTTTACGACATCCATTCGCGGATGGTCGGGATTATCGAAGACAAGGATGAGTCCCAGGTTCCGGAGATCTGCCGCCAGCACAATTTCTCGGGACTGGTCGGGATCGAGGACGTCGAAGCGAAGTATCCGTCTTATTTCAAGTGACCCGTTTTGAATTAAAATAAATACCGAAAGGAGCATTCCATGAAATTAGTTGAAAGAGATTATTCGTCCAGCAGGGACTATCCGCATTACGACACAAAGCGCCTGCGCGAGGAATATCTGGTCGAGGACGTATTCGCTACGGACGATATCTCGCTGACGTATTCGTATATCGACCGCATCGTCTTCGGCGGAACCGTACCGGTGCATAAGGAAGTCGTCTTAGGCTCGGCGCCTGAACTCCGCGCGGAGCATTTCCTCGACCGCCGCGAACTCGGCGTCATCAATATCGGCGGAGCCGGGAAGGTGACGGTCGACGGAGAGACCTACCACCTCGGGCACTGGGAAGCCCTCTACGTGGGCCGCGGACACAAGGAAGTAAAGTTCGTCTCGGACAATTCAGAGGAACCGGCGTATTTCTATCTCGCCTCGGCTCCGGCGCATAAGGAATATCCGACCGTCTACATCCCGCTCGACAAGGCGGATAACCGCAACTTGGGTTCGCTCGAATCCTGCAACAAGCGCACGATCCACCGCTTCATCGTTCCGGAAACCTGCAAGACCTGCCAGCTCGACATGGGCCTGACGCATCTCGAACCGGGTTCGAACTGGAACACCATGCCGTGCCACACGCACGCGCGGCGCATGGAGGTTTATCTCTACTTCGATCTCGATAAGAAAGACGTCGTCTTCCACATGATGGGCCCGGGCCAGGAAACCCGCCATCTCGTCGTCCACGACAAAGAGGCCGTCATCTCGCCGGCGTGGTCCATCCACAGCGGCGTCGGCACCTCGAACTACACGTTCATCTGGGCGATGTGCGGAGAGAACCAGGATTTCGACGACATGGACGAAATCCCGACCGAGGATCTCCGGTAAATACGTTTCTCCGGACAGCAAAAAAGACGGACCTTCGCGATCCGCCTTTTGCTTTTTCTTTATTTCTCCGACGGGATGTCTTTCCGCGTCTTCAAATCCCTGATGGAGGTCGAACGGCGGAGCTTTACGAGTTCGACGTAGTTCTTATAGAGGTTCTTCTCGTAGTTTCCAGTCAGGACGGGTTTGTAGAAGCGGAGGTTCTCTTTTCCTTCCGGCAGATACTCGAGATATTTCCAGAGATCGCTCCGTTCGTAAGGATAGGTGTCTTCCCTGTCGGCGTTGACCGGCGTGTATTTCAGATACGAACGGACCTGGGAAGGGTTCTTTTCGATTTCCGCCATCGCGCTTTCGATGGCGAGGCAGGAAGACTTGGATTTCGGGGACAGAGCGAGATCGACCACGGTGAAACCGAGCGGGATGATCGCTTCGGGGAACCCGACTTCCCGCGCGACCTGGCAGGCGTGGTAGCAGCGGTCGACGGCCTGCGGATTGGCGAGCCCCACGTCCTCGTACGCGGTCACTAAGAGCCTCCGGATCAGTCCTTCGAGATCTCCCGACTGGCAGAGCTTGGCCAGGTAATAGACGGCCGCATCGACTTCCGAGCCGCGGATGGATTTCTGGAACGCCGAGACCGTGTCGTAGTGTTCGTTCCCGTCCTTGTCCGCGTAATAGTTCGGTAAGGAAGAGACGGCCTTCACGTCGTCCGCTCCGATGTCTTTTCCTTTGGCGTAGGTCAAAGCGGAGACTTCGAGCAGGTTGTACGCGTAACGGAGATCCCCTCCGCAGCTTTCCGAGATGTAGTTCAAAGCTTCCTCGGTGAACGCGCGGGAGGAATTCAGTCCCCGTTCGTCGTTTATCGCCCGCTTCAGGCCTTCCTTGATCTCGAGCGGCGTCAAAGGCTTCACTTCGAGGAGATGGGTCCTCGAACGGATGGCGGGATTGATCGCGAGCATCGGATTCTCGGTCGTCATGCCCAGAAGATAGATCGATCCGTCCTCGAGCCGGGGAAGCAGCAGGTCCTGCTTGTCCTTGTTGAGGCGGTGGATTTCGTCGAGGACGAGGATCGTGTCCGGATACATCTTCGCTTCCTGGAAGGCGGCGATGAGATCCTGCTTAGTCGAAGTGGTGGCGTTCAGCATCACCGAGTGGACGCCTAAGGACGCGGCGAACGCGAGGGCGATCGTCGTCTTTCCGGTTCCCGGCGGTCCGTAGAGGATCGATGAGACGATGACCCGGTTCTCGAGGCAGTTCCGGAAGAATCCGTTCGGTCCGACGAGTTTTTCCTGTCCGAGGACTTCGTCGAGGTTCCTCGGACGCATGCGGTAGGCGAGAGGCTTATTCATATACGAACATTATACTTCATCCGGGGAGGTTCTTCCCGCTCGGGAAGGGGAGGAATAGGAAGGAACGGAAAGAGCAATCTTCATCAGTGGACTCCTTTAAAGACCATTCAATGGAAACGTTGAACCTCGTAAAAGGATTCGTTCCAAGATCATTTACCGGAAACAAATCACTGGATAACTACACTTCTTCCTTCTAAAAATTGCATTCTGTTTTTTCAGGATTTAGACTAAAGGCTAGATAGGGAAGTTCGGAACGTTTTTCGTCTTTCCAAACTAGAAAGAGGGCCCATCGACATGGTGCATGAATTCAATCCGAAAGGCGGTTCTTCCAAAAAGAAGAGAAACACGCTCGTCGACCGCGCGAGCGGCCGTTTCGTGAAGAGGAAGACCCTCGTCGTCGGCGGGGAAAAGCCGGAAGAGGGTCTGTCCGGGGAAGCGCAGGCGGAGTTCTACAAAGAACAGAAATATTACGTCGCTTTTTCCGTGGGGAGACAGGAGGTCGCCTCGTTCTTCGCTCCCGCAATCAAAAAGAGCTCTTTAGAGAAGAACGGCGCGGAAAAAGACGCGAGCGCCTTGACCGAAAAGAAATACATAGAGGGCTTTGAGGAAGAGAAGAAGGAAAAGGAAGAAGCCCTTCTAAAAGGAAAAGAGAAGGAAGAGCCTGTCCAAGAAGAGAAAGCCCCCATCATCAAGAAAAAGAGGGAACGGAACTTCTTAGTCGATCCGAAGACGGGACGTTTCGTCGCGCGGAAGAAGATCGTCGTCGGGACGAAGAAGGCTCCGGAGAACCTGCCGCTGGAAGCGCAAGCGGAGTTCTACAAGTATCAGAAATATTTCGTTGCGTTCTCGGTGGAACGCCAGGAAGTCGAAACGGCGTACGCGCCGTCCCCGTATCCTTACGCCGAAAAAGACATTCCGGTAGGATTCGAGAAGGAAGCGTCTTTGAATACGGAAAAGCGGTACTCCCTCGGATTCGAGGAAGAGAAGAAGGCGGAAGAAAAGACCGAAACCGAAAAAGAACCGGAAGCCGTTAGACCGGCTAAGGAAGAGAATGCGCCTTTCGAGTTCCGCGACGAGGAAAACGGAGAGGAAGAGCGGGAAGAAAGCTACCCGGAACCGGTGATCTTAGGAAGAATCGATCTCGGGAGCGGGGAGAAGGAAGCGAATCTCCGCACGGAGGAGAAGTACGCGGAAGCGTTCGAGAACGAGAAAAGGGAAGAGGAAGAAAAGACCGCTCCGGAAACGGAGACCGTCCGGAACACGGACGATTCCCTCTCGGATTTCGTATTGCAGGGCTTGGGGAAGGACGACCGCACGGTCGGGGATTCCTTTTTGAAGAATCTCGCCGCGGCGCCCGCGCCTTTATCCGGCGAAGCGGAAGACATCGAACGCGCGAAGGAGAAGAAGGAAGAGGCGAAGGAGTTCGTGATTCCTCTGACGCCGTTCATGAGGATCCTTCCGGGGTATTCGGCAGGACCTTCCTATCAGAAGGAAGGCGCCCCGAAAGAAGCGAAAGAGAAGTAAAGCGGTCCTTTTTCACAATCCCGTCTCTTCTTCGTGTTAAGATAGTTACGTTTTGAATAGTGCTTGTTCGTGAGGAGAGGCTCGATGCGTTTATTGGTCCAGGAAGTTCTGAATTCGTCGGTGAGCGTCGGTGGAAAGACGGTCGGCTCGATCGGGCGGGGAGAAACAGTCCTCGTCGGATTCAAGAAGGGAGACGACGAAGCCGTCGTCGACAGGATGGTCGCGAAACTTTTGAAGTTGAGGATTTTCCCGGATGGGGAAGGGAAGACCAATAAGACTCTGGCGGATATAGACGGGGAGATTCTCGCGGTGAGCCAGTTCACGCTCTACGCGTCGTTAAAAGACGGGAACCGCCCTTCTTTCGCTTGGGCGATGAATCAAGAAGAGGCGCGCCCTCTTTTCGAATATTTTCAGAAGAAGCTTTCGTCTTCGTATCCGAAGACGGCGTACGGGATCTTTCACGCGGACATGAAGGTGGCGCTACTCAACGACGGACCATTCACGGTCTTACTCGATTCGGAGGAACTCGGCATCCATGGAAAATAAAGGAAAAGTCCTGCTCGGTCTTTCTGGCGGGGTGGATTCGGCGGTCAGCGCCTATCTTCTGAAAAAGGAAGGATATGACGTCACGGGCTGCTTCATGCGGAACTGGGACTCGATCGCGAACGGGGACATTTTGGGAAATCCGACTCTGAACGGGAGCAAGTGCTCGCAGGAGTTCGACTGGGACGACGCGGTCACGACCGCGAAGGAGATTGGGATTCCGATTTTACGGGCGGATTTCGTCAAGGAATACTGGGACGACGTGTTTTCGTATTTCCTTTCCGAATATAAGGAAGGGAGGACGCCGAATCCGGACGTGTTCTGCAACAAGTACATTAAGTTCGAATCGTTCCGCCGCTTCGCGCACGAACAAGGGTTCCCGCTGATCGCGATGGGGCATTACGCGCGGAAGGAAGTCGGCCCGGACGGATTCGCGATGCTCTATAAGGCGGACGACAGGAACAAGGACCAGTCGTACTTCCTGAGCGAAATCAACGAGGAGCAGCTTTCCGAATGCCTGTTCCCCTTGGCCCATCTTACAAAACCGGAAGTAAGAAAGATCGCTTCGGACTTGCATCTAACAATCGCCAAAAAGAAGGATTCGACCGGGGTGTGCTTCATCGGGGAACGGAATTTCAAGCCGTTCTTGGAGAATTACCTTCCGGCGAAGAAGGGGAAGATCGTCGATATCGCTAACGGGAAAGTCCTCGGTCAGCACGACGGCGTCCTCTTCTATACGGTCGGTCAGCACCGCGGGCTCGGGATCGGAGGAGTCCAGGGCGAGAAGCAGGAGGCGTTCTTCGTCGTCGGAAAGGACGTGAAGAAGAACATCCTCTACGTCGCCCAGGAGGAAGATCCGTACGCGCTGTCGTACCGGTGCAAATTGAAGAAAGTGAATCTCATCATGAAGGAGAAACCCGTTTCTCCTTTCATGATCAACGCGAAGTTCCGTTACCGCGGGAAGGACATGCCCGTGAAGTTCACGTACGTGAACGAAGACGAGGCGTATCTCGATTATCCGGGATACCCGTATGTCGCTAAAGGCCAGATCGCCGTGCTTTATGACGGCGAGCGGTGCCTAGGGGGAGGAGTCATCATCGAGACGTATGACCGAAACTATGAACGCATTCCCTATTGAGACGGGAAAGAAACTGGACCTCCTTCTCGAGGACACGATGTGGGAGAAACCGAAGCGGTTCAAGGACCGCCTGATCGCCCGCGCGGTGATTTTCGATGGGAATTCCCTGATCTTCGCCTCGATCGACCGGGACGACGAGTTCGCCACGATGAAGTACATCGAGACGTCCGGGGGCGGAGTCGAAAAAGGCGAGAGCCTACAGGACGCCGTGAAAAGGGAAGTGCAGGAAGAATTGGGCCTCAAGATCGAGCTCGTCTCGTATCTCGGGCAGGTGACCGATTACTATAACCTCATCGGAAGAAGGAACCTGAACCACTACTTCTTGGCGAGGAAGGTCGGAACGGTGAAAAAACACCTTCAGGACGACGAGGAACGCCTGTTCCATCTCGAGCCGAAGGCGGTGAGTTATCAAGAAGCGATCGACATTTATCGGAAAAACAGGGACCAGAAACTCGGGTATCTCCTCTATCAGAGGGAGGTGCCGGTCTTAATGGAAGCGCAGAGAATCATCGCTTCCTACGGGTTGATGTAAGGAGGAACAGAAGAATGAATGTAGGAATCATCAGTCTCGGATGCGCGAAGAACCGGGTCGATACGGAGGAAGTCCTGTCTTGGTTCGCGCGGAATTCGTTCCAGATCGTGTCGGACAAGAAGGACGCGGACATCCTGGTGATCAATACCTGCGGGTTCATCGAATCCGCCAAGAAGGAAGCCATCGCGACGATTTTCGACGCGCTTTCCTATAAGAAGAAGGATCCGCACAAGATCGTGGTCGTGATCGGCTGCCTCATCGAGCGCTATTACGCCGAGCTCGTGCATAACGAGGATCTGAAGGACGTGGACCTGATGGTCCCGATCAAGAAGTACGGGGAATTCGGGGAGCTGTTACGGGCCACTTTAATCAAGCGCGGCTACAGCCCGGATTCGTTCTCGGGTGAGATCGAGAAGGACAAGCGCCTCTATTCGACCCCGTCGTACCAGTCGTACCTGCAGATTTCCGACGGGTGCAACAATTTCTGCACGTTCTGCGCGATTCCTTTGATTCGCGGGCGTTTCCATTCCTTCCCGTTCGAGATGGTGAAGAAGGAAATCAAGGAGATTGCCGAAAGAGGGACGAAGGAAATCACAATCATTTCGCAGGACACGTCAATCTACGGGACGGACTTACAAGGCCAGAACATCACGATCTGCGACGTCTTGAAGGAATGCCTGAAGTACGATTCTTTCAAGTTCATCCGCCTGCTCTACCTCTATCCGGACGAAATCACGGACGAGTTCATCCAGCTCTATAAGGACAACCCGCGCCTGACGCCGTATTTCGACGTCCCGATCCAGCATTCGGAGGACCATCTTCTGAAGGCCATGCACCGCCACGGGGACAAGAAGCTCATCGAGAACCTGATCGACAAGCTCCGCACGGTCCCTAACGCCGTCCTGCGCACGACTCTGATCGTCGGCTTCCCGGGGGAGACCAAGCGGGACATCGACCGTCTCATCAAGTTCTTGAACGAGCATCCGTTCGACCACCTCGGCGTATTCACCTATTCGCCCGAGGAAGGGACGCTCGGGGCTCTGATGAAGCACCAGGTCCGCGAGAGCACCAAGAAGGAACGCTACCAGCGCGTGATGCGGGCGCAGCAGAAGATCTCGTACCGCCTGAACAAGCGCCATCTCGGCGAGACGATGGACGTCATGGTGACCGGGTACGACGAGAAGAACCTCTGCTACTCGGCTTCCTCCTACCTCTACGCGCCGGACGACATCGACGGGCAGATCTATCTGTTCAGTTCGGAACGCGCGCTCGAGAACGGGGAAGTCGTCAAGGCCAAAATCGTCAACACGTCCTCGTACGACATGGACGCGCAGGTAATTAACCCCGACGGGGAATAAGCCGCTCATCCTTTGAATGACAGGCCGGAAGAGGAAGGCTTCTTCCGGCTTTTTTATTGTCCCACCATAACGGATCCCCGTGAAAGCGTTTTTATTCCCGAAAGAATCCGGAAGGAAAGGAGGATTTGTTCAGCCCCTAACGAAAAAGAGCCTTCTCCTTCTTCCTTAGGGGCGGGAATTTCTATATAATGTTTTTATCGTTACTGATTTTGAAACGTCAGAAATCCGAGGTGGCTTATGTTATTTGGTAAATACGTCAACCGTTTCTACAGGAGGTACTGGTACGATTTCGTATTAGGCATCTTCTTTCTGGTCATCGTCGATATCGCCCAGCTGATTCTTCCGAACCTGATCCAGGGCGTGGTGAACATGTTCGGCGTCTATCCGGCCGGGTCGGCGGAATACGCGCTGTACCAGCCGATGAAGGAGAAGTTCTTCGACGGTTTCTGGATGGAAGGGAACCTGTTCGAACTGAAGGGTTTTTCGTTCAGCTTCCTTTTAACCATCCTGGCCTGCGTCGCGGCCGTGATGTTCTGCGGCCGCGCGGGATGGAGATACGCGATCCTGGGCTTAGGCATCAACATCGATTACGACCTGCGCGAACCGATGTTCGAGCACGCGACGAAGCTTTCCGTCTCGTATTACAAGACCCAGAAGATCGGGACGATGATGGAGTATTTCAATTCGGACCTCGAGGACGTCAAGTCGGCGTTCACGGACGGAACAATCTTCCTCATCGACTTCTTGGTCTTAGGGACCCTGTCGCTCGTGAAGATGTTCCGGATTTCCCCTCTGATCGCCTCGATCTGCTTGATCCCTCTATTGATGATCGTGGTCACGGGTATCTTCGTCGAGCATTTCTCGGAGAAAAAATACAGCGCGCAGCTGACGGCCGGGGAAGCCGTGTCGGATTTCGCACAGGAGGATTATTCGGGCATGAGCGTCGTCAAGGCGTTCGTGCGCGAGCCGTTCCAGTCCAAGATCTTCCGCTCGAAGGTCAGCGACTACAAGAAGGCGAGCCTGGGGTACGTCCGTTTCTCTTTGCTCCTCGATTCGATCTACGGCGTCTTCATCAATTCGGTCTTCGTCGTGGCGATTTTAATCGGCGTCAACGAAATCCAGAAGGGAAATCTCATCGCGGGTTCCTTATCCGGCTTCATGGGCTATCTCGACGCCCTGATCTGGCCGATGTTCGCCATTTCGGGCTTGGTCGGCATCATCGCGCGTTCGTACGCGTCCTTAAAGAAAGTCACGAAGTTCCTCGACATGCCCATCGATCTCAAGGACGTGAGCGAGGAGGAAGGAAAGAATCTGCCGCCGTTCAACGGGGACATCCTCTTCAGCAATCTCAATTTCTCGTACCCGGACGATAACAGGGCCCAGGTCCTTTCGGACATCTCCCTGCACGTGCGGCCGGGCGACAACATCGGCATCGTGGGACGCACGGGCTCGGGAAAATCGACGCTCGTGAAGGTCCTTCTGAAGATTTACAACATTCCGGAAGGGAAGCTGTTCATCAACGGGGTGGACATCAACAAATGGCCGGCCAAGCTCATCCGCAAGAACATCGGGTACGTCGCCCAGAACGCGTTCCTGTTCTCGGAGGCGGTCAAGGACAACATCGCTTTCTCCGAGGACCGCGTCGACGAAGCGGAAGTCAAGAAGGCGGCGAGCTTCGCCTGCGTAGATAAGGCCATCTCGGAATTCGCCAACGGCTACGACACCATCGTCGGCGAGCGCGGAACGACGCTTTCGGGCGGCCAGAAGCAGCGCATCGCGATGGCACGCGCCATCATCAATAACCCGCCGGTCCTGATCCTCGACGACTCGGTCTCGGCGGTCGACTCGGATACGGAGAAACAGATTCTGAAGAACATCCGGGAACTGAGGAAGGGCAAGACGACGTTCATCGTCTCTTCGCGCATCTCCTCGGTCGAGAACATGGACAACATCATCGTCATGGACAAAGGCCACATCGTCGGCATCGGCGACCATCAGGAACTGATGCAGACCTGCCCGCTCTACCAGGACATCGTGCGCCTGCAGGAACTGGAGAAGGAGGAAAACTAGGATGGGAGACTATTCGGATAAAGAGAACAAGTACGACCGCACCCTGAAGACGGGCTACATCGTTTCCCGGCTCATTCAATACGTGAAGCCTTCTCTGGGCCTTCTGATCCTGGCCTTGGTCCTTTATATCGCCCAGGCGGTTTTGGCGGCATACGAACCGGTCCTTTCCGGGCAGGTCATCAATTACGTCAACGCGCAGAATTACGGCGACGCGATTCGCAACGGCTGGATCTACTGTTGCGTCATCACGGTGAACTACTGCGTCTTCGCCTTTGTGGGCGGCTACATCGTCCAGAAGGTGTCTCAAGACATCATCGAGAACTTAAGGAACGACGTGTTCAACCACATCCAGAAGCTTTCAATCAACCAGCTGCATTCGGTCCCGATCGGGAAGTGGGTCACCCGCACGACTTCGGACGTGAACGTCATCAACCAGTTCTTCGCGAACGTCCTCATCCAGCTCGTGTACAACTTCCTGTTCCTCGTCGCGATTTTCGTCTTCGTCTTCATCATCAACTGGAAGCTCGCTTTGATCGACGCGGCGTTCATGCCGGTCATCTTCGTCGTGTCGTTCTTCTTCTCGAAGGCGTCGCGAAAACGGTTCCGCGAACTGCGTGCGAACATCTCGACGATGAACGGGTTCTTAAGCGAGAACCTCTCGGGCATGGACACAATCCAGGTCTTCAACCAGGAACAGCGCAAAATCCAGGAATTCAAGAAAATCAACGGATCGATCAAAAAGGCGAACTGGGAGACGGTCAAGATCTTCGCGACGTTCCGCCCTTCCATCTACGTCCTCTACATCGCGACGGTATTGGCCACGTTCGGCATCGGTCTTCCGATGCTGAATGCGGGAGAAATCGACATCGGCACGCTCTATATGTTCTATTCGTATACGGGCTATCTGTTCCAGCCGGTCCAGAACATCGCGAACCAGTTCAATTTCATCCAGTCGGCTTTGGCCGGCGCGGAGCGCGTCGTGAAGGTCCTCGACATGGAGCCGGAGATCATGGACGATCCGGATGCGAGACCGGTCGACCGCCTCAAGGGGAAGGTCGAGTTCCGCCACGTCTGGTTCGCCTACAAGAAGCCGGAAATAGGGAAGGAACCGGAGTGGATCCTGAAGGACGTCTCGTTTTTGATCCATCCGGGCGACACGGTGGCGTTCGTCGGCGAGACGGGCGCGGGAAAGTCGACGATCATCAACCTGATGTGCCGCAATTTCGATATTCAGAAAGGGGAGATCCTGATCGACGACATTCCGATCAAGAAAATCAAGATCAGTTCCTTACGGAGAAACATCGGGGAGATGCTGCAGGATGTCTTCCTGTTCTCCGGGACGGTCGGATCGAACATCTCCTTAGGGGATCCTTCGGTTTCCGACGAGGACGTGAAGAAGGCGGCGGAGTTCGTCGGAGCCGGCGAGTTCATCTCGCGCCTGCCCGACGGGTACGATACCAAGGTGAACGAGAACGGGAACAACTTCTCGGCCGGACAGCGCCAGCTGATTTCCTTCGCCCGCGCGGTGGCGTATAAGCCTTCGCTGGTCGTTCTGGACGAAGCCACGGCGAACATCGATACGGAGACGGAAGTGATCATCCAGAATTCGCTGGAGAAGATCAAATCCATCGGTACGATGGTCATGGTCGCGCACCGTTTGTCGACGATCCGCCACGCGTCGATGATCTACGTGGTCGACCACGGGGTGATCGCCGAACAGGGCAACCACCAGCAGCTCTTAAAAATGAAGGGAATATATTATAATCTTTATAGGCTGCAGTCCACGCAGGAACTGCAGAAGGAACAGACGGAGGCCCTTCCGGACAGCAAGAAGGTCCCGGCTTAGTTCCACACTTTAGAAAGAAGGCTCTTATGGCGTTACAGAAGGTGAGACTCTACGATACGTATCAGGGAAAGGTCCGCGATTTCGTTCCGGTGGTTCCCGGAGAGGTGTCGTGTTATTACTGTGGTCCGACCGTCTACAACTACGTCCATATCGGCAACATCCGCCCGGTCCTGGTGTTCGATCTTCTGAACCGTCTTTTCGTCGCGCTCGGGTACAAGGTCCACATGGTCTCGAACTATACGGACATCGACGACAAGATCATCAAGAAGGCCCTCGAGGAGGGGAAGAGCGAGAAGGAACTGACGGATTTCTATATCAAGGCGTATGAAGACGTCTTGGCCAGGCTCCACTGCCTGCCTTTAGAAGATCATCCGCGCGTTTCGGACTACATTCCGCAGATTTCCGATTTCGTCGCGAAACTGATGGAAAACGGATTCGCTTACCGCACCCCGAGCGGAGACATCGAATACGACGTCGAGAAGGATCCCACCTACGGGGATCTCTCCAAGACGGACATCCATTCGTTGCAGTCGGGCGCCCGCATCGAGACGGACGGGGAAAAGAAATCCCCGCTCGATTTCGCTCTGTGGAAGCTGACCGACGACAAGGGCATCAAGTTCGACATGCCGATCGGGCTCGGCCGTCCGGGCTGGCACACCGAGTGCGTCGTGATGATCAAGAACCATTTCAAGAAGCCGGTCATCGATATCCACGGCGGCGGTTTCGATCTGAAGTTCCCGCACCACGAGAACGAGATGGCACAGAGCTACGCCTACGACGGAACGCTTCTGGCGAATTACTGGATGCACGTCGGCTTCCTCAACATGAACGGGGACAAGATGTCGAAGTCCTTAGGTAACGTCGTTTTGGCTAAAGACGCTTTGGACCGTTTCGGCGGAAACGTCCTGCGCGAATTTTTCTTGACGACCTACTACCGCGCTCCGATTAACTACACCGACGAAGCGCTGACGACCGCCGAGGCGGAAGTCGAGAAATTTAAGAACCTCCTCGCCAAGTTCGAGTCGAAGGCGGGGCTCGAAGGCTGGAAGCTCGAAGGGGAATTCTCCTCTGAGGAATACGGGGAGTTCCTGAACTGGCTTGCCGACGATCTGAACGTTGCGAACGCTTTGACCGTTCTGAATAAAGTCAGCAAGGAAGCGAACGTCCTCTTGCGCAATCCGCGCGCGAAGAAGGAAGATCTTTCTAAGGCCTATCTGACCTATCGGAAGATGCTCGACACGCTGGGATTCGATTTCCCGGCCAAGACCGTCTCCGAGGAAGATCAAAAGCTTTATCGCGATTATCAGGACGCCCGCGCGGCGAAGGATTACGCGCGTTCGGACGAACTGCGGAAGTCCCTGCAGGAGAAAGGCCTCCTATAAAGCATGGACGGATGGATTCGGAGCTTTGATTTAACGACCGACTCGGGACGCGTTCTCTACGCGCTCATCGTGATTCTGTTCGGAATCTTCTGCGGCGGCGCCATCGGCGTCGAGCGCGAGATGAACGGGCACGCCGCGGGCTTAAGGACGCATACATTGACCGCCATGGCCGGGACGATCGTCGGGTTCTTAACGGTCTGTTACACGTCGAATTCGGCCGCGCTTTTAGTCGGTGCGATGATCGCGCTGGGCTTTATTTCCGCCGGATCCATCTTCTTCAACGGCAAGGGCGTTTCGGGAACGACGACGTCGGCGACGGTCTTCGTCGCCGGGCTCATCGGGATTTCGACCGGGCTAGGATATGTCGCCGAATCCCTGATCGGGACGGCGTTCGCCTTACTCGTTCTGATCATGCTGCACTACGTCGAGAAGAAGACGAGCAAGAGCTCCCCGACGGCGGTCTTCATCGTGAATAACGACGAAGACTTCGCCAAGAAGATCGTGGACATCTCGACCGAGTTCTCTTTGACCATCCGCAACATCACTTCGGAGATCGTGAAGTACCGCTCGCAGGACGCCATCAGGGTCAGCGTGGTCTTCTACAGCGCCCCGATGGAGACGGTGAAGGCGTACGCGGAGAAAGTGAACAATCTGACTAGTCCCCTCGATTATTCGGTGAAGGGGCCGAAATACTGATTTCGCTTTTTGAGGAAAGCCTCGCTCCTTTTTTGGGAAAAGAGGCGGATTTATTTGTTTTTTGTTGGTGCAATAGCACAAAGCGGGCGGAACCCGCTTTCCTACATGTCGTGTGTCCTTATAATTGACGTTGCCAGCTCCTACAGGCGGGCTAGAAAGAAGGGGTTATGTCTCAGCTGCTTTACGGAAGGAATCCGGTCTTAGTCGCCCTCAAGGGGAAGAAGAAACCTTCGAGGATTCTCATTTCGAATACGATGAAAGACCGGAAAATCTACGAGGAAGCGGTGAAGGTGGGACTGAAGCCCGAACTGGTTTCGAATAAAACGCTCGACCAGCTTTCGAACTTCAAGAACCACCAGGGCGTTCTCTGCTACATGCCCGAGTTCCAATACACCCCTTTGGAAAAGCTGCTGTCCGAAATGAAGGACAGAACCGATTCGATTCTGCTCATGCTCGACGGGATAGAGGATCCGGTCAATTTCGGATCGCTCATCCGGACGTCTTCCTGCTTCGGCGTCGACGGAATCATCATTCCGAAGAACCGCCAGGTGCAGTTGACGCCGACGGTCTCGAAGGTGGCGACCGGCGCGGAAGAGACTCTTCCGATCGTCCAGGTCACGAACCTGTCCCAGACCATCGCGAAACTGAAGGAAGCCGGCTACTGGGTTGTTGCCGCTGACGGAAAAGGCGACCGCCTCTATGACGAGATCGATTACCGCGGAAAGATCGTCATCATCATCGGCTCGGAGGGGAGAGGGATTTCCCAGCTGGTTCTCAAGAATTCGGACTTCGTGGCCCGCATTCCAATCCAGGGAGAAATCACCTCGCTGAACGCGGCGATCAGCGGAGCGCTGTTTATCGCAATGGCTGTTTCTAAACGCAAATAAGACTATTTTAAAAAGTTTCTATTGAATCCATAGTCCTAAATCAGCCTTCCGGCTGGTCTGGCCGCATTTCCTATACTCAAATTTCAAAAAACTAACTCTTGGGAGGGGATTGTTTTTCCTATGGGAAAAAGTGACTTTGGACGCGCGGAGAAACTGGATTTAACCGCGCTGGACCGTCTGGCCGAACAGGCCAAGACGGATCCGAAAGCCGAAGAGAAGATTTATGCGTTGTTGGAAGAAGAGAGCGAGAGGAGCCTGGAGGTCCTGATGAAGAAGAACCCGATTCCGGGGACGGACTGGACGCTCTACAAGGACCATCTGTATCAGATGACGCATTTCGCCATCTGCCATTACGATCCGGGCAAGGGGAGCTTCATCAATTACTGGAGAAAGGCGAGGAGCACCGAACAGAAACGGTTCCTTTCCAAGACCCTGGCGAAGCAGAAGAAGGAACGGCAGTACGTCCTGTTCGAGAACGAGATTCCCGAATACGATTCGCTCGACGAAGGGAAGCTCGACGCGCGGCTCGAACTGGAGCTGCGCGACCAGGACGAGACGCAGAGGATGTACGAGAAGGAAATGGCGAAAAACGTGATGGAGTACATCAATCTGCGCTTCTCGAAAAGGGACAGGGAGATGATCCTCCTCTGGTGCGCTTCCTACACCTACGAGGAGATTGCCCGTTTCCAGCACCGGAAGAAGACCTACGTGCGCGGAAGGATCTATACGGTCCTGACCGCCGTACGGAAGGAAATCGGCGGGAGCGAGGAACGCCTGGCGAGGCTTGTTTCCAGGCCGGATCAGAAACGGAAGGGGAAGTAGGGGACTTTCCTCTACGGATTTCATGCCGAATTTTACGCATAAATTTTCTTAAATTCCGGGTCATTCATGAGATAAACAAATAGCGGAATCCGGTTTCGCGCGCCGAAATTCTCTTTGAATCCTCCTTTTTCCGGCGGAACTGTTTTTTGCCTGCTGCGAATTCATTGCAATCCCCGAAGAAACCCCTCCCTTCCCCTTTCCAGATTCTCCAGCAAAACCGAAAATGAGTATAATAATTGATGGCAAAATACGAGGAGGCTATGGACGA
>CAYUFI010000025.1:0-20172 GCA_964444175.1 uncultured Clostridiaceae bacterium
CGTTCCACGTCGATCCGGAACACTATCCGGATGTCTCCTACTACTTAGTCGACAACATGGTGCCGGAAAAGCTCGGCCACGTCATGGTCTACTACAGAAGGTGGGAAGGCGAAAAGGATCAGCCGATTGTCTCCTATATCTTACGTCACCACTCCAAGGTCAATGGCGGCAAGGAAATCTCTTATGAACAGGGCCTGAAGAACGTCTCCGAGGATATGAAGAAGGTGGGCTCTCCGATCGCTGTTAAAGACGGAAAGGAAGACATCCTCTACAAGTTCCAGTCCTACTACTTCCCGCACATCTACACCAAGGATTACCAGGAAGGCTGGTACGACAAGGTCGAAGCCATGCAGGGTAAGAACAACACGTACTATGCCGGCGAGATCATGGCGTTCGGCGACATGGACGAGACCGTCGAGTATTCGCACGATCTGGTCGAAAGATTCTTCTAAACAATCCGTTTGGAAAAGCGCAGGGGACGGAAGTCACTCGTCCCTTGCTTTTTTGAGAAAAGAAAGGAACAGGAATCATGCCTGAAGAAAAGATCAAGTTCTACAAGGACCGCTACGACGTCATCATCATCGGCGCTTCCTTGGCCGGAATGTCCGCGGCGATGAAGCTCGCGAGCGACGGCAAATCGGTCCTCGTCCTCGAACAGCACAACCTGCCGGGCGGACTGGCGACTTCGTTCGTCCGCAACGGCATCGAGATGGAGGCCACCCTCCACGAAATGATGTCGATCGGCCCGAAAGAGGCGCGGCTCGGCATCGGCAAATACCTTGACGACATGAAGGTCGTGATCGACTGGCTGCGCGTCCCGGAGGCCTACCGCCTTCTGGTCAAGCCGGACAACATCGACATCGTCCTGCACGCCGGCACGGATAAGGACGGCGTCTATGTCGCGGCCAAGGAAATCGCCACGGCCTATCAGAAGGAATTCCCGGACGTTAATCTGCAGGAGAAGGTCGATAACCTCCTCAAGGAATGCCGAGAGATTATGGAATCCATCGAGTACCTGAACGACCACACGGCGTCCAAGCTCGAACTGGCGACCAAACACAAGGCTTTGGCTATGACGGCCGGTTACTCGACCAAGGAGGTCCTCGATTCGATGGGCATCCCGCAGAAGATCCAGGACGTCCTTTCGGCGTACTGGATCTACGTCGGACAGCCGATTTCGTCCCTGCCGTTCACCATCTACGGCTTCCTGATGGGCGACTACATGACCGGAGGTTCCTACGTCGCGAGCGATTTCTCGCACGGCATGTCCGTGGCGATGCTCGAACGCTGCAACCAGCTCGGCGTCCAGACCGAGTTCTCCCAGCGCGTCAGCAAGATCCTCGTCAAGGACGGCACGGCCTACGGCGTTCGCACGGAGCGCGGGGACGAGATCCGCGCGACCTACGTCATCTCGGGCGTCTATCCGGACGCGGTCTATTCGAACATGATCGAGCCGAAGAGCGAAGTTCCCGAAGCGGCGGTTAAGCTCTACCGGGCACGCAAGATCGGCGTCTCGACCTTTTCGGTCGTGGCCATCCTCGACAAGAGACCGGAAGAACTCAACATCCACGATTACTCCGTCTTCGATTCGGACATCCATTTCGACACGGACGAGTTCTGGAAGGAAGGCGAGCACCTCGGCGGCTGGCACTATCTGACGACCATCTGCCTCAACTACGCTAACCCGAAGGCCGTTCCGGAGGGCATGACGTCGATTTCGATCACCGAACTCCCTTTGCCTTCTTCGTTCTTCAACGTGAAGGCGGACGACTATTTTGAGGTCAAGAGAAAGTACGCCAAGGAACTTCTCGACCACGTCTCGAAGTACCTCGGGGTCGATCTGTCCCAGCACATCGTCGAAATTGAGGTCCAGACCCCGGTCACGGTCTCGCATTATTCCGGACAGTACCTCGGCGGCATCTACGGCTACCAGCACTCCATGGACGATTCGATCGTCGCCCGTCTCGATTCGTACGGCAAGGAACACTACATCAGGCACCTGACCTGGGCGTCCTCGGCGGCTTTGGCCGGCGACGGTATGGCCATCAACATCAAGAACGGCCGCATCGCCGCGACGGTCGTGGAAACCTGGGATAAGGAAGAGAAGGAGGGCAAGTAAATGAAATACAGAGTCAAAGGACTGCTGAAGGACCTGCTCGGTTCTTCGCGCGTCACGAAGAGAAGAAACGAACTCATCAAGAACGCTTCGAGCGACAACACCTACAACGATCCGATCCGCGCCCTGAAGGACGAACTCCATCCGGACACGACGCACGTCGTCATCACCAAGGTCGAGGACGTCTCCCCGACCGCGCGCATGATCACGTTCGAACCGGTCGGAGGGGAGAAACTCCCGCCGTTCGAGGCCGGGGAATACGTCTCGATCGAGTTCACCGTCGGAAAGACCCGCACGAACCGTCCGTATTCCATCTGCTCGGCCCCGTACCAGGCCCGCACGGGTGAACATCCGTATTTCGCCGTCACGGTCAGGAACGGACGCCCGGGACAGGGATTCATCTCGTCCTATTTCTACGCCAACGCAAAGGTCGGCGATCAGTACGACGTCCATCTGCCGCTCGGGCAGTTCCACGTCGAACCTCTGCGCGACTCGAAAGACGTCGTCGCCCTCGCAGGCGGCTCGGGCATCACACCGTTCTATTCGATGGCGCAGGAAATCGCCCACGGGACGCTCGACGTCAATCTGACGATCCTCTACGGCTCGGTCTCGCATAAGGACATCATCCTCGAGAAACAGCTGAAGGCGGTGAGCGAAGCCTGCCCGAGAGTGAAGTTCGTGAACGTCATCTCCGGGGAAGGGGAGGAACTCCTTCCGGGAGACGAGAAGGGCTTCATCAACCGCGACATCATCAAAAAGTATTCCGTCGATCAGGATCCGTCCAACGGAAAGACGACGTATTTCGTCTGCGGCCCGCTGCCGATGTATCTGTTCGACCAGAAGGAACTCGCCTCGCTCAACGTTCCGGAAAGAAGAATCCGCATGGAAGTCTTCGGCGCGCCGAAAGACATTTCGAAGGATGAAGGATATCCGGCCGGGCACATCAACGACGTCTACAAGATGACGGTCGTTCGCGGCATCCACGAGGACGTCATCGAAGCGAAAGCTTCCGAACCGATCGAAGTCGCTTTGGAACGCGCCGGCTTCAAGCCGCACACGCGCTGCCGTTCGGGCGCCTGCGGTTTCTGCCGCCTGAAGGTCCTCGAAGGACAGTTCTTCGTGGCCAAAGAAGGCGACGGGAGACGCGCGGCGGACAAGAAGTACAATTACGTCCACGCCTGCGCGACCTATCCTTTAAGCGATCTGAAGATCAAGATCGCCATCGAGGATTAGTTCCGAATCTTAAAGAAAGAAGAGCTGCGGAGCGCATCCGCGGCTTTTCCTTTGGGCGGATCTATTCCTTATCAAGGGAGGGAAAAATATTTTTAACGGACAAAAATTATCAATAGAAAGTGTCATCAATGCTTCCTGTCTATTTGAGCATACTCAAACAGACGACCGGGAGGCCGTCGATTGATTTATGGATTGATTGAGCTATACTATGTATAGTTATTTGTCCGAATAACAGGTGCCGTTTCTCAGCATCGCGTGGATTAGACGCAACAGCTTGGAGCAACCGGCGATGACAGCTGCCTTGTACGAGAGGCAGCTGTTTTTCTTTTTCAGCACATATCTTGTGATCATGTTCCTAGCCTTGGACATGACCATGTTCATATGAAAAAGACCCGCCTCGCGGCGGATCTTCCAAGGTATGCTGTGCAGCGGTGCAAGAAGTTAACCGGCGAGACCGGTCACGTACTTAACGATGTAAATCGCAATGAACGCGACAGAGACACAGGCGACGGTGATGTCGCTCTTCTTGAACTTGCCCGCGACCAGGGTCATGATCGTGTAGGAGATGAACCCAAAGGCGATGCCGTCCGAGATGGAGTAGGCGACGCACATGATTAAGCAGGTGATGAAGCCCGAACCGACGGCGATCCAGTCTTTCCATTCGATGGACTCGAGGTTCTTGAACATGCAGACGCCGACGTAGACGAGCGCTAAACCCGTGACGGCGGAAGAAGAGAACATCGAGAGTCCCGGATAGATGAGTAAGGAGAGTAAGAACAGGATGCCGGTGACGACGGCGGCCAAGCCGGTTCTCGCGCCGGCGGCGACTCCGGTGGTGGATTCGACGAACGAAGTGACGGTGGTGGTACCGCAGACGGCGCCTAAGACGGTGCCGATCGCGTCGGTGACCATGGCCGGCTGGTCGTTGACGGTGATGTTGCCGTCCTTATCGACGTAGCCCGCACCGGCTTCGACGCCGACCAGCGTGCCGGTGGTATCGAAGAAGTCGACGAATAAGAGCGTAAAGACGAGGGCGTAGGACATCGGGTGGGCGAAGACGTCGAAGCCGCGGAAGCAGCAGCCGAAGATCTTGCCGAAGTTACCGATGTTGGAGATGTGATAGGAGGAATCGTAGAAGCCAGAGAGGCCCGCGACGCCGCACTGTCCCATGATGCCGCAGACAATGCCCATCACGACGATGGAGATGATGACGGCGAACTTGTTGATCCAGAAGCCGACCTTCTTATCGGTCGGGATGGAAGAGAGGACGAGGACGAGGATGACGCCGACTAAGCCCATGATGACCGAAGGCTCTGTGAAGTCGCCGAGGGTGACTAACGTCGCGCCGTCACGGATGATGCCGGTGTTCTGCAGGCCGATGAAGGCGATGAAGAAACCGATACCGGCGGAGATGGCGAACTTCAGGGACTTCGGAATCGCGCGGACGATCCAGCCGCGGAGCGGAGTGAGCGAGATGATGAGGAATAAGACGCCGTCTATGAAGACGATCGTCATGGACTGGGCGAAGTTGTAGCCCATGCCGAGCATGACGGTGTAGGCGATCAAGGAGTTGATGCCTAGACCCGACGCGAGGCCGACCGGGAGCTTGCCGTAGAAGCCCATGATCAGCGTCGTGATGCCGGCCGAGACGGCCGTGGCGGCGAAGACCGCGGCGCGGACCTGATCGACCGTGGCCCAGACGTCGCCGTAGAGAAGAATCTGTTCGACCCCGTTGACCCAGCGGATGTTGGCGGTGTCGGTTCCGGCTGTGAATAGTCCGGCCCAATCAGACGACAGCATGTTGGAGTTCAGCGGAAGAATGTAGAACATCGCGAGGAAGATGACCAACCCTCCGACGAGTTCCTTGACGATCGACGAACCGGATTTCGAAATTCCGAAGTAACGGTCTAAGAATCTTCCGAAACCTGTCTTCGGCTGCCAGGCATCGAATGACTGCTGTTCAGCAGTCGTACTGGTAGAAGCGTCCATTTTTGCGATAACCCCCTTTCAAAAATAATGGCTTCTAATGGTACCGGTAGAAAAGTAAAAAAGAAAAACGAAAAAACGAAAAGAGCGCTGCACGCAGAATACCTTTTTCTTTCTTACTTCACGCCGTAGCATCGGACTTTACGGATCCGAGGTAGAAACGCAAGACCATATCACTTGCTTATACGACTTTCTACGCGTCTATTATACGGGCTGAAAACAGGTTTCGGCACGCCCTCTCTTTCTGAAAGCGTTTCCAAGAATTTACAGGAAGAAAGGAAATATTGAGAAAAAACGCCTTAAATAAGGCATTTTATGAACACATTTGTTTTTAAAGTCAAAGATTTCTTTTTGTGCCCGCGTTACGGATTTTGCCGTCATTTTTCACTTTCGGAAGAAATTAGCACTCATAACTTGCAAGTGCTAAGAAAGCGATTATAATAGAGTTCGGATTCGAAGGAGGAAATAACGGATGAAGGAAGAAAAAAAGTTTCAGACCGAATCGAAGGAACTGCTGAACCTGATGATCAATTCGATTTATTCGAACCAGGAGATCTTTTTAAGGGAACTGATTTCGAACGCGTCGGACGCGATCGACAAATACAAGTTCGAGGCGTATTCCTCGAATGGGACCTTGCCCCAGAAGGATTATAGGATTGATATCAGAACCAATAAGGAACAGAAGTACATCGAAATCGAGGACGACGGCATCGGCATGTCGAAAGACGACCTCGAGAAGAACCTCGGGACGATTGCCCGTTCCGGCTCGAAGGAGTTCTTAGAAAAACTCAAGGAAGCCAAGGACAAGAAGGAAGAGGACATCGACATCATCGGACAGTTCGGCGTCGGGTTTTATAGCGCCTTCATGGTCGGCAAGAAAGTCGAAGTCTATACGAAGGATCTTAAAGGGGAGAGCTACCTCTTCTCTTCTGACGGGGTCGACACCTATTCGATCGAGGACATTGACTGGAAGGAAAAGAAGGATTCCGGCTCGCTCGTTCGGGTCTATCTCAAGGACGACACCGATGACGTCAAGTATTCGGAATATCTCGACGAATACAAGATCCGCGAACTGGTGAAGAAGTATTCCGACTTCATCCGTTACCCGATCCGGATGGACGTTCATTCGTCCGAGCCGGAACTCGATAAGGACGGCAAACCGATCGAAGGAAAATACAAGGACGTCGTGAAGAACGAGGTCCTGAACTCGATGGTCCCGCTCTGGAAGAAAGCGAAGAAGGACGTCACGGACAAGGATCTGAACGAGTTATACAAGACCCGCTTCAACGATTACGAGGATCCGCTGGTGTCCTTATTCATCAAGGCGGAAGGCATGATGGAATACGAGGCGGTGATCTTCATCCCCGCCCACGCGCCGTATAACCTCTATTCGGAGAATTACGAGAAGGGTCTCCAGCTCTACGCCAAGGGCGTCTTCATCGAGGATAAGAACAAGGCGCTCGTCCCGGATTATCTGAAGTTCATAAGGGGCCTTGTGGATTCGGACGATCTGAACCTCAACATCTCGCGCGAGATGCTGCAGAAGACGCCGCTATTAGACAAGATTGCGAACAACATCGAGAAGAAGATTGTCGAGAAACTGAAGGACATCAAGAAGAACGATCCGGAGAAGTACGGGAAGTTCTTCAACGTCTATGGTGATTTCGTTAAGTTCGGGATCTATTCTTCCTACGGTGTCAAGAAGGATTCTTTACAGGATCTGCTGATTTATCCTTCGTTGAACAGCGGGGATAAGATAATCTCGCTCGAAGACTATGTCTCCAAGATGAAGGAAGGGCAGAAGAATATTTATTTCGCCTCGGGCCGCACGCTCGAGATGATCCGGATGCTTCCGGAGCTCGAGAAATACAGGAAGGACGGCACGGACGTCCTGTTATGCGCCTCTAGCCTCGACGAGTTCACGTTCTCCATGATGAATTCGTATAAGGACAAGCCGTTCAAGAACATCACGACCGAATCCAAGGACGAACAGAACGAGGAGGAAAAGAAGAAGCTCGAACAGCTCTCGACGGATTACCGCCGCTTCCTCGATGACGTGAAATCCTCTTTGAAAGGGAAGGTCGACGACGTCGTCTTCTCGAACAAGCTCGTCGACGCGCCGGTGTGCCTCTCGAGCAAGGAAGGCATCTCGATGAACATGGCGAACGTCATCAACGAGGAGAATCCGCAGGTGCGGAACGGGGAGCAGCAGGCTTTGAAGGCCCAGAAAGTGCTCGAGATCAATCCGGACCATCCGCTCTTCAACGCAGTGAAGAACATCACCGACGAGAAGGAAGTAAGCAAGATCTCCTCCGTCCTCTACGACGAAGCGATGATGCTCGAAGGGTTCGAGGTCGAGAACAAGAAGGAGTTCATCGATTCTCTGAACGACATCCTCCTGAAGGCATACGTCAAGTAAGCTATAGAGACATTCTTTCTCTTAAAAGGGAAGGCTGCGGCTTTCCCTTTTTTGATGGAATGAAGAGAAAAATAAAAGCGGCCGAGAGCTGAGGAACCCACCTGGGGAAGTATGAAGAAAAGCTGCCTCGGAGAGGTTAGAAACACTTCGATATGCGTTTTTCGGGACGGAAAAACGGATTTGATGAAGCGCGGAAAAGACTTCCGCTCCGTCTTTCCACGAGGCCAAAGAAATTCTCGTCAATTCCTATACAGAAATTAATTTCTGTATCGTTGACATCCCGGATTCCGTCCTTAGAATAAAGGGTAGGAGGGAACTCTGATCATTATGAAAAAGAAACTTGTATTGTTACCTGCCGCCGCGCTGCTGGTTCTGACCGGCTGCGGACAGGGGGATTCTGTTACGGCGATGACCCCGGAAGAAGGGAAGAAGACCGCCGATTCGATCAAGACCGACTACGAGGAAGGAAACGTCAAATTGCCGGACGTCAAGGCTTTCTCGGCCGACTTCGAAGCCGGCGCGAACCTGGACATCACCATGCGCGCGGGCGGTTCCTCGATCGGCGGGGACTCACTCATCAGCGGACTTGCCGGTACGGACGTGAAAGGAAGCGTGTCGGCGAGCGGTTCCGCTTCGGCTTTCGATACGGACAGCGTGAAGGCCGCGGATTTTTCCGCCAAGGCGAGCGGGAACCTCGCGATGTCCTATGACCTTTCTTCGGTCTTAGGCACCCAGACGGACGCCTCGAGCGCTTCGCAGAAGATCGGCTTCGACTCCGAACTCCAGGGCGAAATTTCCGATGCCGAATATTACGGCTATAAGGTTTCGACCACGAACGAAGTGAACGGCACGTCGAGTTCGTCCGCCAAGAGCGAGAAAGTGAAGGTTTCGGATTATTCTTTCTCCGCGTTCAAGACGCAGATTGCTTCTTACTTCGGACTCGAATCGCTCGACGGGCTCACCAAGATCCCGGCGCTGCCCGAGGAAGCCAAGAAATCCCTGAACGGCTGGATTGACGAGCAGCTGAAGATCGGCACGGAGGCTTCCGAAGACACGCCGTACCTGATCACGGTCGGCACGATGAAGAACGGAAACATCGTTTTCGACGCCGTCGGCAATCCGGCATATATCTCGAAAGCCGCTAAGGACGGCATCTCCCGGATGGGAGACATCGGCACGGATACCGGCGCCTCGGAAGGATCTTACGAGATGACCCTTACTCCGGGCGAGAATGCGGTCTTATCCGCTACGGCGCGCCTCGTTCTAGGAAGCGACTATCTGCCGGTGAGCTTCACGGCGGGGTATACCGTCAAGAACTACACGGTGGCCGCCACCATGAAAGTCTCTACGGAAAGCGCGAGGGCCGGTTATTCCTACTCGTTCTCCGTGAAGGAAATCTCCGCGAACGTCTCGGTCTCGTTCCGTTACGGGAACCAAGCCAAGCGAGCCTTCGAACTGAAGGACGAAGATAAGGCCTCCTATAAGGAAGAGAAATAGTTCTTCTTAGATAATCCGATAAAATGAAGAAGAGGGAGCTGCCGGATATCCAATCCGAACGGAAGGATATCCCGACGGCTCTTTTTTTGCGGCTCGAAATAGGGGAGGAAATTCATGAATCATAAGGTCGGGAATTGATCCGCGGAAAAGACGGAATGATCAATCAACGCCTCTTCGGAAGGAAAGGGGAGGCCGGAAATCCGAATTTATTTTTTAGATAAAATAAAAGAAATTTGCAAAGATTTCGTGCGAAAATCTTTTATTCCTTTCCATTGACTTCCACTTTTCCGCATTTAAAATAATGGGTAGGAGGGGATAATCTATCCATGATTAATCGTAAATTTGTTTTGCTTCCCGCCGCCGCACTGCTGGTCGTAACCGGCTGCGCCCAGGGAGATTCGGTGACGGCTTTAGCGCCCGAGGAGGCGAAAGCGACCGCCGATTCGATAAAGAAGGACTATGAGGACGGGAACGTCAAGTTGCCGGAGAAGAAAGCGTACGCCGCGGATTTTAACGCCGGGGCGAATGTGGATGTATCTCTTTCTTCCGGTTTTGTCGGACTGGGAAGCGGGACGGCCGCGGGCGGTTTGGGCTCGACTTCCGTAAAAGGAAGCTTCTCGTTGAAAGGATCCGCTTCGGCTTTCGATACGGACGACATCAAAGCCGCGGACATCTCCGCCAAGGCCGGAGGAAGTTATACGGCCGTGGCCGATCTGTCTTCTTTATTAGGAACTTCGGCGAACACCGCGAACGCTTCGACGAAGGTCGGGCTCGAAGCCGAGTTCGACGGGGAAATCTCCGACGCGGCGTATTACGGATACACGGTATCCACGACGCAGTCCGTGAGTGGACAGACACTGAAAGGATCGAAAGGAAATAAAGTCAAACGCGCGGATTACTCCTTCGCCGCTTTCAAGAAGGATATCGCCTTATCCGTCGGACTCGATTCGCTCGACGGGTACGAGAACATTCCGCCGATGAGCGACTCCACGAAGAAGGCGTTCGACCACTGGATTGAGAAGATGATGAAGCTCGGTTCGGAAGCCTCCGAAGACACGCCGTTCCTCGTCTCCGTCGGCACGATGAAAAACGGGAACATCGTCTTCGACGCCATAGGGAATCCGGCCTACGCCTCCAAGGCGGGCAAAGACGGGATTTTTGAATCGGGGAACATCACTCCGAATTTCGGCTCGACGACCGAAAGCGGGACCTTCCAGACGAAGCTGACTCCGGCTAAGAACGCGGTCTTATCCGCCTCGGCGCGGCTGGTCCTCGCTCCGGATTATTTGCCGGTGAGCTTCTCGGCGGGATTCGCCCTCAAGAACTTCACCGTGGATTACAGTCTGACCTCGACGTCTTCGGAAGATCCTTCCTCCGCCTCGCAACTCTATCACTTCGCGGTCAACGAAGTCTCGGCCCATTTCTCCGTCTCGTTCCGTTACGGGACGGACGCGACCAGGGCGTACGAACTGAAGGAGGCGGATAAAGCCGCGTACAAGGAAGCGCAATAGTTCTTCATTTGTCTCGGATAGAATGATCAAGGGTTCCCGGCGCGGGAACCCTTTACTCATTGATCATTATTTTCGGCTATTCTGCGGACTTGAAGAATTCTAGCGTCTTAGAGAACACTTCCTTCCGGTCTCTTCCGAACTGGATGTTGTGTCCTCCGGCGCCTTTTTTGAGGATGACGAGTTCCTTTTTTAGGGAAGGGACTTTCTTCATGTACTGTTCCATGCCGCTAAGCGAGACGACTGGATCGTCCTCGGACCAGAAGAGGAGAGAAGGCGTTTGAATCTTTTTCTCGCACTGTCTCGATTTCCTGGAGAGAATCCTTAAATCGTTCAGGGTGCAGCAGTAGAACGAACCGGACGAACCGGCAAAGAACTTCTCGTTTCCGTCCGGGTAGGAATCCGCGCTCCAGGTGACCATCTTTTTCGAATGTTTGAGAAAATACGAGAAATACATGGATCTGTTCGTAAAGGAGAACGCCGGTTCGTAGAGGGCCATCGCCTTCACTTTATATTTCGAGGCGAGCAGGGCGGAGATGCATCCGCCCATCGAGTGGGCGACAAGATAGACGTCCTTATATTTTGATTGGGCGGCCAAAAAGACCTTCTCGGCGGAAGCGTACCAGTCTTTATAATGCGTGCCGACTAGATCCTCGGGCTTGGTCGTATGGCCTTTTAACGGATACGAGATCACGGTGTATCCGGCTTCGAAGAGGGCATCGCGGGCAGGGATGAGGTCGGCGGGGGAACCGGAGAAGCCGTGGATGAGGACGACGGCTTTCTTCCCGGAATTTTCGAGCGTATATCCTTCTTTTCCAATCTTCACGATTTCTTCGACGGAGTATTTTTTCATACGGCCTCCTTTTTTAGAGGGACGGGTTTCTCTTTTTTAACAGAGGGAAGCTCTTCCTTCCTCTCTTTCTTATACGAGAAATTATTCCGGATGTATCTCCGTGCGAATTCCTGGGTGGCTTTGAAAAAGAGGCCGCGTCCGTTCTTATCGGATTTACTCGAGATGGTCAATAGCGAACGCATCTGGGAAAGGAAGTTCTCCCCGAAGTCGGAAATCTTCTTAAAACCGCATTCGTCGAGGAAGGAGGAAAGCCCGGCGATGACTTCCTTCTTGGTTTTGCTGTCGTAGGAATACACCCATTCGTCGAAGGTCTTCTCGAGGACGTACGAGGACTTTGTGCGTTCTTCCTTCCGTTCGAAGGCGTTCCCTTTGATGAACCAGGTCATCACCGAGTGCTGTGCGATCCCGTTTCCTTTTTTTGCGTTCACGATCTGCACGCCGTCCTTATAGTCCATCAAAAGCCCTCCAATCCAGTCGTTGACCGGGACGAATTTATGAATCTTGTCCTTCACCCGCGCGAAGGAAGGAAGCCCGTTTAAAGGGGCGTAAGCGCCCGGCCCGTCGAAGGAATAGAGGGCTTCGATATGGTCCTGCACCTGAGTAGGCACGTATAAAGGCGCATAGAAGGCGAGATGTCCGCCCTTAGAGTGTCCGCATAAGACGAGCCTGGCGTTCACGGGAACGTCTTTTTCCATCCGTTTCAGATCCTCGACGGCCAAAGCGTCGGAAGGAATGTCGCCTAAAAGCATGTTGCAGTCTTCTTCCCAGCCGTAGAGATTCAGATTCGTCCCGCGGAAAGAAAGAACATAGAGGTCCTTCCTGACTTCGAAAAGGAACGCCCCGTACTGGATCCGATCCTTCTTGCTCTCGACGACGCGGTATTCCTTTAAGACGACGTCTTTATATCGTTCCGAAGAGAAATACGAGTAAGCGAAGGGGAAGTTCTCCTTATCCGAAAGGACGTCCTTTAAAAGGACGCGGATGTATTTTCCTTTCTGGGAAGAGAAATCGTGGAAGGTCGATTTGCCCAAGACGAAAGGGGAACCCTCCTTTTCGTAGAGAGAAGGGAAACCGAGGTAGCTTGCCCAGGCGAGGAAGGCGAAGTCGATTTCGTTCAGCTTCAGTTCGTCAAAACTCTTCGTTCCGGCTTTCCCGATGTACTGGATCATTCTCATATATCTCCAGTTTATCCGAATTCTCCTGATAGATAAAGAAAAAAACCGCTTCTAAAGGTCTTTCCCCCTATAATAGGGACGGTATGGAAGAACAAAGCCTCCTTCATCCGTTCCCTCCGTTCGTATTCGAAGATTCGAGGATCCTCGTCCTCGGGTCTTTCCCTTCCGTCCTTTCGCGGAAGAACCTTTTCTATTACGGGAATCCGAAGAACCGCTTCTTCCGGATCCTTTCCGTCCTCTATAACGGCGGAAAAGAGTTCAAGACCGTGGAGGAGAAGAAGGCTCTGTTAAAAGAAAAGCATATCGCCCTCTCCGACGTCATCCAGTCGTGCAGGGTGACCGGTTCCTCGGACGCGTCGATCAAAGACGCCGTCCCGAACGACATTCCTTCTTTACTCAAAGGGACGAAAATTGAACGGATCGTTTGTAACGGGAAAAAGAGCGGAGAGCTCTTTCAGAAGTATTTCCCGGATCTATGTGATATCGCTTTGTTCCTCCCTTCGACTTCTCCGGCGAACGCGGCGGTGTCTTTAGACCGGCTTGTCCTTATTTACGGGGAAGCGTTCTCCCTTCCTTCCCGAATTCGGTAGAATAGAGGTACGTTCTTAGAAAGCGACAGAAAGATATGCCTTACTCGATGTTCGGCTCTCCCGAAAAGAAGACGTCCCGCCCGGAAAGGGTCCTTTCCGCGCTTTTCTCGTATTCCGAAAAAAATCAGTCGAAACGGAGAAGCTTCCTTCTGGGACAGGAATACGCCTCGAGGGCGGAAAAGTGGATCCTGACCGCTTTGAATGTTCTGGGACTGTCCGAACTTCTCTTGGGAATCTTATCGTTCTTCTCGCTACATCTCATCACGGACACTCTGCGCCTTCAGAATCTGACGATGGCCGGAATCGTATTGGGTTACGATTTATTCTTATTGATCCGGAACTCCATCGTCTCCGCGAAGTACTCCATCCAAAGGAGAAGGGCGGTCTTATCCGTCTATTTCTTAAAGGATTCATTCGTCGTGAGGAAGGAAGGGATCAACGGAGTCTTAAGCGAAACGGAGCATCCCTACGCGGAAATCTGTTCGTTAAAGGAGACGAAGCATTTCTTCTTCCTCGAGATAAGGGGGAAGGAGACCCTTTTCCTCGACAAGTCCTTCTTCGACACGGACAAGGTCGAGCTCGACGGAGTCCGTCTGAAGCTCATCAAGGCGACCGGATTGCTGTTCTCACTCGAAGCAAAGATCAAAACGCGGGATTACGAGTTCGCTTTACAGCAGTGCGAGCCGGCGAGTCTGAAGAATAACCTGCTGAAGTTCTTCGCGTTCTTTCTATTCGTCCCGCTCTATCTCGCTTTGCTTCTGAACTTCCGCTCGACCGACCTCGCCTCGTGCATGGACCTCGGTTATCTCTTCTTTATCGGGGGAGGAAGTGAAATCGCCATGCTCTTACTGACCCTGGTCTTCCGCGTTAAGAGCGACCGGCTCTCGAAGTTCTTCTTCCGCTTCGACTTGGTTCTGACGCTTCTTTTCTCCGTACTGAGCTTCTTATGCGGAGGCTTAACCTACACGTTCCATTACTCGCTCTCCTACGATTCGTTACGGAAGGAATACACCTCTTTGACCCAAGAGGAACTCCCGCCTTCGGAACGCTTAAGGATCGACGCTCCCTCCTGCTTCTATAAGGAACGGACGCTCGACGTCTATTTCAAGGGCGAAACTGAGTCGCACACGTTCTACGAGAGCCGCGCCGCCGGTTACCTCGATACGGCCGGGGAGAACGATGCGGCTTCTTCCTTCTTAACCCGGGTCAGGAAGGACACCTCCGCCTGGAAGAAGACTTCTTCCGAATACCAGAAATACTCGGCTCTAATTGCGGATATCTGCAACGCGGAATCGGATTACTTCTCCTTATTCGTTTCGACCCCGAACGACGACTCGATTGGGGATTCCTTCTTCCCGTCCGTGCAGGAGATCAGCGACTCTTCCAACGTCAAAGGACAGGAGTGCGTCATCTACTTCGTTTCGTACCAGACTTCGAGTAACCTGCTCGAGATCGCCAAATACAATTATTATTACTCGAAGTACATGCTTGCTTAATTCCTGAAAGGCCAAGAAAAAATGTGCTTTCTAGCGCACTTTTTCCTTTTTAGGCTCTTTTTTGTTCTCTTCGAGATAGGTCTTTTCGGCTTCGTCGTAATGCTCTTCGAGGAAACCGTCGGAGTAGGGGTAGGTCTTATCTTCTTTGAGGACGAAGCGGTTCGTTACGTAGTTGTCCTGGGAAGTCCATTTCTCGATGAAGGCGTTATAGAGTTCTTCGAGCCTCTTCTCGTCGATCTTCTGGACGTCGTTCCGCGTGGGATACACCGGGTCGCTCAGATGGATCAGTACGCGGGGAGCTTTGTATTTCTTCAAAAGCCCTCTCGGTTCTTTGAAGGTCGTGCAGGCGAAGACGACCGGTTTATTGAACGTGCGGGGATACTTGAACGAACCTTTGCGGATCGGTCTCTGCCCGGTGTAGTAGGGCCAGATGGTCGCTTCCGGATAGATGATGACCGCGGCGTTCTCCTGGAGTCTCGTCTCGAGGCAGTGGAGGAATCCTCTGGCGTTATGAAAGTTCGTCGGGAGCGGGACGGCGCCTAAAGCGGTCACGAGGAACGCGAGGAACTTCGAACGCGTGATCGTATCCGTCTGCGAGACGATATATCCGCGCCGCGGGAAAAGAAGAAGCGTCTGCAGATCCCAGGCGTCGGCGATCATGGTGTGGTTCGAATAAATGAAGAATCCGGTGTCCTTCAAAGCTTTCCGGATGTATTTCTTGTTTTCAATCTTGGCGTGGTAACGGATTATCGAGACCAGAGCGAGAATCGGGGCGGCCAGTCCGTAATAGAACCAAAAATCGAAGGCCTTGTGAAAGACGTTCTTCGTGACGAACTTGTAATCGTTCGCGAGCGGCTTGGTGTCGCGGATTTTGACCGAGGAGAAGTCTTCCTTCTTCGAAGGTGAGTAATAGTAGGTTTTTCGTTTCATACCCGTCTATGTATTATAAAGGTTTTCCGTTCAAAACTGAAACGGAAAGAGCAGGGGCCTCAGCGCTTCTATATACGGATAGAGGGAGAAAGTCTCAAGAAAAGAACGGGTTTAAACGTCCTTGAAGCAGCTTCCGCCGATGAATTCGCGGATCAAAGAATTGCACGGGATGTCGCGTTCGTCGATATCCGTGAAGTACTTGAGGAACTGCAGAAGGCTCCTACAGGTCAAAAAAGCCTCGGAATTCTTAGAGATTTTTTCCAATAACGGCAAGGCGTACTTCTTCATGACCGAGCATTCGTACGGCATGAAGGAATTGAAGACGTAATCGGCTTCTTCCTGGGTCGCGTAGATCCAGTTGAATTCGCCTCTTCTGACCGAAGGCCACATCGAGATGGTCTCTTCGGCGCTCGCTCCGCGGAAATTGTAGTCGCGCACGATGCGCCTTATTAGACGGAGATCCGTGATGGAGATCGGCGAGTGATTGTCAATCGAGATTTGGGCCTGCGGGGCGATGAAAATCTTGAACTTGTTCCTCGTGGGGATGTTCGAAGTCATGCGCTCGTTGAGGGCGTGGATGCCTTCGACGATCAAAAGCCCATTTGGATCGAGCCTGAGCTTTCTTCCTTCCTCGCGGTGTCCGGTCTGGAAGTTGTAGTGCGGGATAGATACTTCCTTGCCTTGGGACAAAGCGAGCATCTGGTTATTGAACAGGTCGACGTCGAGCGCATCGATGCTCTCGAGGTCGTACGATCCGTCCGGCAGCGGGACGAGGTCCTTCTTTTCCTTGTAGTAGTCGTCCCCGGAAATGCGAATCGGGGAGAGCCCTAAGGACATCAGCTCGAGACGGAGGCGGTTCGCGAAGGTCGTCTTCGAAGACGAGGACGGTCCGGCGATGCAGATGAGCTTGATCGGGGACTCGGCGTGGGCGATTCTCGACCCGAGATCTCCTAGCTGGTTCGAGATCATGGATTCGCAGAGCTCGATGAAATCGTTCGAGCCGTAACGCTCCACGAGATCGTTGACGCGCGCGATCGTGTCGAATCCGACGCGGCTGGCCTGCCTTCTGGCCCGTTCGAGCGTCTCCTGATAGACCGGCTCGGGGACAAAAGGAGGGATTTCCCCTTCAAAGTCCGCTCGCGGGAACTGTAAAAGGAATCCCGGGGCGCGCCCCAGGAGATTGAATTTGGTCAAATACCCTGTGGACGGGACCATCTTGGAATAGAAATAGTCGACGTAGTCCCCGCAGCGGTAGAGATGGACGTCCTCTTCCTTGCGGTAACGCAGAATGTCGAGCTTGTCGACGAAGCCCTGTTTCTTGTAGAGTTCTGCGGCTTCTTTCTTGGAAAGAGTCAGGCGTTCAATCGGCAGGTCTTCGGAAATCACTTCCTTCATCGCCAGATAGATCTTCCGAATCTGCGTCTGGTCGAGCATGACCTTTTCGTCGGTGGGGAAGATGTAGACCGAGCGCGAGACGTCGTTCACGAACTTCATCGGGATGTCCGGGAAGGTCTCGTGCAGGACTTTTGCGAGGACGTAGGTCAAGGAATTCTTATAGATGTTCTGGGCTTCCGTGTTGTTCCGGATGGGCAAGAGCGTGATGCTCACGGGTCCTTTGATTTTGAACGTCAGTTCCCGTAAACGCCCGTTCACCGTAGCGCAGACAAAATCGAAGCGGTTCTTTTCCGGAATCAGAGATTCGATCGTCACGGGTTTGGTCTCTTCGTATTCGAAAGTATAATTATCTAGTACGGTCATATCTTTCTCCTCCTTTTTTTCTTGATTTTTTCCTCTTATAAGGCAGGGGGTGCTATTCATCATATCGCACGGGGAAAAGAATTACAAGAAAAACGTGTAAGCGCTTATAAGGCGGGGATTTAACGGAAATTACAGAGGATATTTTCTTAAGAGACGTTCGACGAGGATCTTGGTCACGTCGACGCGGGAAATCTTCTCGATTTCCGAGAAGAAAGCGTTCGAATTCACTTCGCTTAAGACCGGTTCGCCGTGCTCCCCGATCAGAAGATCCACTCCTCCGTAATCGAGCCCTAAAAGGGAAGCGGCCTTCTCCGCTGTCCTCTTATATTCTTCGGGCGGTTCGACGGCGTATCCTACTCCGCCTAGAGCGATATTCGAACGGAAATCGTGGTCGTTTTTCCTCTTCATCCAGGCGACGGCCTTCCCTCCGACGACGAGGATGCGGAAATCCTGGCCGACGGAAGACTTCACGAACTTCTGGAACAGGTGCTGCTCCAAAGCCAGATTCGTCTCGAGACTTTCGAGTTCCTTCCGGTCCCTGACAAGATAGACCTGCCGTCCCAAAGAGCCGTAGCAGTTCTTGACAATCATAGGATAGGAAAGCTTCGATTCGACAAAATCGAGGTAGTCTTTCTCTTTCCCGAGTGAGAAATCGCCCTTCGTGTAGCAGAGGTGGGAAGGAAGCGTATAAGGCATGCGGATTCCCGAACCGCTTAAGGCGAGATAGGTCATGAACTTGTTGTTGCATAAGCTCATGCTCTTCGCGGAATTGACTAAGGGGATCTTCGTCTCCAGAAAATACGCGTACTGCTCGTCCTTATCGAGGTCAATCGCGAATCCGTACGGAGAGAAATCGAAACCGACGGTCTTTGAGTCTTCAAAACCGGCCGGCAGGTCTTTAGCGGAAGTGACGTCTACGGATACGCCGTAGGAAGCGAACACTTCCTTCAGCCTTTTCACTTTATATTCGACCGGGGCCTGTTCCCGGAAGGAATTGGTCAGAATCAATACTTTTTTCATAGGAATACCTGTTTCATTATAAGCCATTCCTTCTTGCTTTAGGCCTTGTAAACTCGTATAGTAAAGTTCGCTGGGGTTGTAGCTCATCTGGCAGAGCACCTGCTTTGCAAGCAGGGGGTGGCGAGTTCAAGTCTCGTCAACTCCACCAATTAGACAAAAAGGCCCTGCTGAGCAGGGTTTTTCTTTTGGAAGGAAAAGGGGAAAATAAAAAGCAGACAATCTATCTGCGTGCTAGATCTAGGCACCCGGCAGCCTCGTTCTTTCCGTCCTTATGATGATTTGGAAAAAGAGGAACTTCAAGTAAAAACGGGGAGTTTAAATGAACGTTTGAAAAACGTGGGGAATGCTTTTTTCGGGCATAAAAAAGGCCGCCTGTCCCCCCTAAGGGATAAGCGGTCCATCAGGATCTATTTCGGGAAATATCCTTAGATTCCTTCGTAGAGGCCTTCGCCGATGAGCTTGGAGATGGCGGCGGTGACTTCCGGAAGGTCTTCGCGGTAGGTCATGCCGACCCACTGGTCCTCGTTCTTAAAGCACTTGACGGTGACTTCCTTCGCGTCGACGGCGTCGCCGATGACGGTCGGAATGAGGAATTCGTCCTTCATCAGGTCCGCGGTCGCTAAGAACTTCTTATATTCGCGTTCGAGAATTTCGAAGATATCCGGCGTGAGGCCCCATAAGTTCATGGAGACCGGCGTGTCGAGCGGCAGGACGGCTCTCTTTCCGTGATCGTCGTAGCTTCCGTCGGCTGCGATGTTATAGGTCTCGACGACTTTACTCAGATAACCATCGGGAGTGATGTGGCAGACGCCTCTAGTGACCGTGCCGTTCTTGGACGTGGTTCTTCCGAGCAGGTAAGGGACCATCGAGTATTCGCCTTTTTTTGAGACGGCGAGATAGTCGTGCAGGTCCTTGAAGGCGTGGACGCCGTAGTAGTCGTCGGAATTGATGACGGCGAACGGGTTCTTCACCGCGTCCTTGCAGCAGAGGATTGCGTGCGCGGTTCCGAACGGCTTCTTTCTTCCTTCCGGCAGGACGGTCGTGTCCTGGATGACGTACTGCACCGGCATCTTGGAAGCGATGCGGTTCCCGATCTTTTCCTTGAATTCCTCTTCGACGTCCTGGCGGACGATGAAGACGACGTCGTCGAACCCGGCCTTCTTCGCATCGTAGCAGGAGAAGTCCAGGATGCCCCTTCCGTTCGGGGTGATCGCGGCGGCCTGCTTCAGACCTCCGAAGCGCGAGCCCATGCCGGCGGCAAGAACGACTAAGGTAGTTTTCATGTTGTGTTTTTTTCTCTCTTTCTTTCGGACAATTCTATTCTATTCCTTTTAAGCGGAAAGCCCAAACCGAAAGAAGGGATGAAGCGGCGTTTTTCTTAGGCGGTTCTTCATACGGCAGTCTGAAGGAACTACGGGTAAATCTTTCGGGATTAGAAGTAAATAGAAGTGTTCCTTCTATCGCTTCTATCTGGAAGATTCCACAGCCGGATATAAGACTCCGAGGTGAGACCCTCCAGTTGGAAGTCCAACTTTTGGGTCTCACCTCAGGAGGGCTATTTTCGGGCTTTTTCATTCTTTGGGAAATCCCC
>CAYUFI010000026.1:0-19464 GCA_964444175.1 uncultured Clostridiaceae bacterium
TTCTACGATTTCTTTTTGTACGTCATCCAGTTCGCGGCCATCCTCGCGGTCGTCATCTATTTCTTTAAAAAGCTCTGGCCGTTCGGTAAAAAGAAGAGCGCTGCGACGAAAAGACACATCTGGCGGAACTGGGGCAACATCCTGATTGCTTCCGTGCCAGCCGCGGTCTTAGGCATCATCCTCAGCAATTACGTCGATCAGTACCTGATGAACTATCTGACCGTCTCGGTCACCCTGATCGTCTACGGCGTCCTGTTCCTCGTCATCGAGTTCATCCTGTACAGGAAGACCGAGGCCAACAAGGAACGTTACCATCTCGAAGGGGAACTCTCCTCCATCACCAATTCCGAAAAAGACCCTTACGGAATTTTCCGCATCCACTCGGTCTATAAGATCACGCCCCAGATGGCGCTTTTAATCGGTCTGGCCGAAGTCCTCGCAATCATTCCGGGGACCTCGCGTTCGGGCGTCACAATCTGCATGGCGCTGATTCTCTCGATCGACCGCGAGACCGCCGCGGAATTTTCGTTCTTCTTAGCCATTCCGGTCATGGTTGGGACGAGCTTATTCAAGGGAGGCCAATTCATCGCTTCCGGCGCTTCCATCACCGGAACCCAGATTGGGATGCTTCTAACCGCCTGCGCGGTCGCCTTCGGAATTTCGTTACTCGTTACGCGCGGATTCTTAAGGTTCCTGCGTTCGAATTCCTTCGTCGGATTCGGCATTTACCGCATCGTGCTCGGCATTGTGTTATTAGTCGTTTATTACGCGTATATCGTGAACAGGGACGCCGCCACTTCTGCTCTCTTCCAGATCGAACTGATGAAGGAGCAGAACCTCTTCGCTCCGCTTCTAAATGCCGGCTTTGTTCAGAACGCGAAAACCCTGTTCTGAAGGGGTCTGTTTATCCGGCTTCCCTGGACTGCTTCGAGGTTTCTTAAAGGCCGGAGGCAGTCTTTTTTTTGCTGGGAAAACAGGGGGGGTGTGGAAACGGATATAATGTAGTCAGGTTTAGAAGAAACGGAACGCGGAAATAAGAGGAATTCCGGTGTTCGTGGATCCGTAAAGTAGGAAAGGAGAAAACGATGGAATCTATCGGAAAAGAGAAAGGGACGGAAAAGCTTTCGGCACTGAGTACCATCAGTTCCTTTCTTTCGTTCGTTCTGAACGTCCTGTTCTTCCTCGGATTTTTCTTCCCGTTCCTCTCGGTCTCCTATGCCAGGATGAGCATGGATCAGGACGGAAAACCGGTCATCATTTCCTATAAAGAAAAGCGGACCCTGATCACGGTCTTCCAGGATGACGATTTCACGTTCTTCGGTTACGTGTTTGCCGCGCTGCTTTTCATCTCCCTTGTTCTCAGTGTCTTTTCTTTCCTCTCCCTGATACGGAACAGACGGTACACCGCCATAACCTATCCTCTTTCAGCCTTCCTGTTCTCCCTTTCCGGATTCTTATTCATTAAAGCCTCCGTCCTTTCTGTACTTATCCTGTGCGCGGACCTCGCCTATTACGCGGTCTTTAACGCGGACTTCTTCAAACATTCCGAAACGGACAGGACCCTTCCGGCAATCGGGGTCTTCTTAAGCATCGTCCTCTTCGTCGTCTGTCTTTTTCTAGGCGTCAGTCTCACTCCGACGAGATAGGCTTTCCTGTTCAACAGGGAGAACGGAAACATCTAGATTCATCCGACTTTTTCTGATTGGGGAACCTCCGGGCGCGAAAATAGTCAAAACCCTTCTAAACAGGGTAGAATAGAGACAGCGGAAAAGGAGAAAGAACATCTATGGAAAAACTGAGAGTCATCAAAGTCAAACAGTCCGTCCTGGCCAATAACGACCTTCGCGCGGACGCACTGCGCAAAAAGCTGAAGGAACGGGGAGTCTTCCTCATCAACGTCATGTCGAGCCCGGGCGCGGGCAAGACGACCCTTCTCGTCGACCTCATCAACCGCCTCAAGGACAAGCTCCGCATCGGCGTCATCGAAGCCGACATGGACGCCGTCGTCGACGCCCAGACCGTCGAGAACAAGACCGGCGTGAAGACCATCCAGCTCCATACCTCCGGCGAATGCCACCTCGACGCCAAGATGGTCGACGAAGGCATGGATTTCTTGGGGGACGAGAACCTCGACCTGGTCTTTTTGGAAAACATCGGAAACCTGGTGTGCCCGGCCGAATTCGATACCGGCGCGACCATGAAGCTCGTCATCCTCTCGATTCCGGAAGGCGACGACAAGCCTCTGAAATATCCTCTGATGTTCACTAAGGGCGACATCTTCGTCTTCACGAAGATGGACGCGAAGATCCTCTTCGACTTCGACGTGGACCGCGTCGAAGAGTCCATTCGGAAGCTCAATCCGAACGCGAAGTTCTTCCCGCTCTCGGTCAAGGCGAATACCGGCGTGCAGGAACTGGCGGATTATCTCTACTCCGAAGTGAAGAAGTATCAGGGGAAGTAAGCCATGCGTCTCCAGCTTGCGTACGCCCCTTGCGATAAGGAAGCCGCCCTAAAGGTCCTTTCCGAACTGAAGAAGCTCGGATACGACGTCCTTCTGGTAAAGGATAAGCCGCTTTATCCCGAAGAAGTCATCCTAGCCCTCTTCACCGAAGACACAGACCGGGAAGAATTCCTGAAGGCCCTCCCGTGGCTCAAGGAACAGAAGGACTATTCCTCACTCAAATATCTCCGCATCATGCCGTTCTACGTCTACTAATCGAAGAAGACCGATACGGAAGAAGCTTTCGAATGGAACCCTGGAGAGCTCTACGACGACATCTTCACGGGAGAATTCAAGCCGTACGGCTGGGATCTCGACCGGAAGGATCCGGAAGTCGAATTTAAGAGAGTCCTCTCGGATTACGAAGAATAAATCCGTAAATTCCCGAATATTCCTTCAAAACAAAACAGGTTACCCGCTTGATTCGGATAACCTGCTTTTCTTTGATTTAACGCGCCCGGATTTCGACGATCTCGAACTCGTAGCCCGTGTTCATGTCGTACTCGTCTGAGCCGCACTTGGGGCAGACCCCGTGGCTCAAAGTGATCGGGTACTCGTAGTCGCAGTTGCGGCAGATGCCCTTGGCGAGGACGTAGTCGATCTTGAGCTTGGTATTCGCCAGGTTCGTCCCTTCGACCGCGGCGGGCCAGCATTCCATCATGTAACGCGGGATGATCCCGGTCGCCTCCCCGATCTGCAGGGTCACCGAGTGGATCTCGGTGAGCTTCTGTTTGATCATGTAGTCCTCGAGCGTGTTCACGAGCTCGACCGCGTAACCTAATTCGTGCATGGGTCAGTCTTTGATGAGGGCGTTCAGGGAAATCTTGATGCCGCGCTTCAAAGTGTGTCCGACCGCCTTCGGCAGGATCTTGTCGTAATTGTCTGCGTAGATCGAGGTCTTCTTGACCAGGTGGGCCGCGTCGAACTCGCACTGCAAGACGCACTGTCCGCAGCCGACGCACATATTCGGATCGACGTAGGCTCTTCCGCAAGAGAGGCAACGCGCCCCTTCCTTCTTGATCTGTTCCTCGGTCAGAATCCCGCGGTTATCCTCGTACGAATGGATGTTCAGAGGGCACTTTTCCTCGGCGAACTGGCGCGGAGCCTTGTCGAATCCGCCGAAATCGACGTTCTCGATATCGAGCTGCTTATAGTCGCGTCTATCACGTCCGGCGTCGAGCAGCTGGCCCGGCTGGACGAAACGGTGCAGGGAAATCGCGGCCTGGTGTCCGTCGGCGATCGCGTTGATGCAGAAGGACGCTCCGCGGTAGCAGTCGCCGCCGACGAAGATGTCCGGATCCGCGGTCTGATAGGTGAACGGATCCGCTTCGACCATGTGTCTTCTCGAGAAGGTGACCTTCGTCCCGTCGAACAGGTGGCCGTAATCGAACGACTGCCCGATGGCTTCGAGGACACTCACGCAGTCCGCGTGCGTCTTTTCGCTTTCGTCGTACTGCGGATTGAAACGTCCGTCGGCGTCCTTGACCTGCGTGCATCTCTTGAAATCGATGCCGGTCAGGACATGATTCTCATCGTAATCGAAAGCGAGCGGACCCCAGGAATTGTGGATGACGACGCCTTCCTGTTCGGCTTCGGCCAGTTCGTCCGCGGCCGAAGGCATTTCGTCTCTCTTTTCGAGGCAGTAGAGATCGACTTTCTCCGCGCCCTGGCGGAGAGCCGTGCGGGCCACGTCGATCGCCACGTTGCCGCCGCCGACAACGACCACGCTGCCGTGGAGCTTCTTGCCTTTTCCCAAATTGACGTCGCGGAGGAAATCGACGCCCCCGACGATTTCAGCGTTCTCTTCGTCCGGAAGATTGAGCTTTCTCGACTTCTGGGCGCCGATGCCGACGAAGAAGCCCTTGTAGCCTTCCTCTCTAAGCTGCGGAATCGTGACGTCCTTGCCGACTTCGACGCCGGTCTTGAACTTCACGCCCATTTCCTTCAGGATATCGATTTCGGCGTTCACGACGTCTTTTTCCAGACGGAACGACGGGATGCCGAGCGTCATCATGCCGCCGAGCTTGTCCTGTTTTTCAAAGACCGTGACGTCGTATCCGTCCTCGGCCAGATAGAACGCACAGGAAAGACCCGCGGGGCCGGCACCGATGATGCCGATCTTCTTATTCTCGTAGGCGCTCTGTTCGGTATAGGTGTGCTTGCGCGGCGGGATATAGCGGTGTTCCGCTTCGAGGTCCTTCTGCGCGATAAACTTCTTGATGTCGTCGATGGCGACCTCCTGGTCGAACGAGGCGCGGGTGCAGTGCAGTTCGCACGGATGGTTGCAGATTCTTCCGCAGACCGCCGGGAACGGATTCTCTCTCTTGATGAGCTCGAGGGCGTCTCTGTACCGCCCTTCGCTCGCCATCTTGATGTAGCCCTGAATCGAAATGTGGGCCGGGCACCAGGTCTTGCACGGGGCCGTTCCGGTTTCTGGAACGATGTCCGTGCGGTTGAAGCGGTAGTCCGGGTTGGGCTGGGCGCGTTTCGTGGTGTTCTTGCTTAACGAATGCGAGTGCTCGCACTTGATTTCGTGCAGGGCAGGGACCTTGACGCCGAGATGGATCGCGTTGACCGGGCAGTTCTCGACGCACTTGCCGCAGGCGACGCAGTTGAGAGGATTGACCTCGCAGCGGTAGTTCGAAGCGACCGCATCGGTCGTCTTGAATTCCTCGACCGGACGCAAGCCGAAGCAGGCGCATCCGCAGCAATCGCAGATGGCCGTCGTGTTCCCGTCCTTGACCGATTCGAGGTTCGGGATGCAGTGCATCAGGCCTTCGTCCTCGCACTTGTTTAAAATTTCCTTGGCTTCCTCGCGGGTGATCGCGCGTTCCTTGCCCGTGCGGACGAAGTACTGCGCGGCCTTCCCGAGCTTCAGGCAGCGGTCCTTGGCCAAGTGTCCGCAGCCTTCGCCCATCGCCGTACGGGAAGTACGGCAGGAGCAGTCGCCGATGGAGAAATAATCGTACTTGCTTAAATACCAGTCGAGATTGTCGCGGTCGTCGACCTTTTCGCCTTTAGGCAGGGCGCGCGGAATCGGGATGACTCTCATCAGGCCGTAGCCGTCCGGAATCATCGGGCCCATGGTCTGCAGACGGTCGTGCGTGTACTGGTTGAACGCGCGACGGATTTCCGGATGGTCCTTCGCGTTCGGTGAAACGACCATGATCTCGAGAAGACCCGGAGCGTAGATCGGTAAGAAATATTCGTAGTGTTCCGGCTTCCCGTCCTTGGCTTCGTAGTAGTCGGTGCGAATCACGCCGAGCCAGCCGAGGTGGTCGGCCACCTTGCGGACGTGCCCGAGATCCCACTTCATGCGTTCGCACATCTCTTCGTCCGTGCGGATCTTGCGGCAGTTCATCTTCAGCAAGAACGAGCATTCCTCGTCGCTCACCGAGCCCGCCAGCGAATAATATTCCGGAGCGTTCGCGTCAATCTTGTTCAGCATGCCAGTGGCGCCGCCGATCATCTTCGCGACCTTGACGATCAAAGGGCGCGTCGGCTTGTCCCCGTCGGCAATCGGCTTGCCTTCCCATAAGATCGGCTTCTGCAAATCGTTCACTTTCTGATCTCCCATAAATCTGTTCCCCCAAAATCAAAATCGAAAAAAACTTACTTCTCCGCGTCCGCGGGGCGGTCGAGGAGCGTCAGCTTCGAACCCTGGATCTTCAGATACAGGGTGACGTCCTTGTTTCCGTACTTCGTGAAGTAGACGTTCGAACGGTACTTCCGTCCCCCGTCGTCGGAGATTTCGGCCTGAATCGAATGCTCTCCTTTGGAAATCTCCAGCTTCTTTTCCTTCTCGTCGGCCTTGATCTCTCCGACTATGCTTTCGTCCGAGAGGATTCGGGTGTCGCGCGGCTGGCCGAAAAGCCCCGGAACCCTTTGAATCATTAGAGTTTTCATGGCTTCATTCTAGCATGAAAAAAGCGCTTCCTGCATAAAAGGAAGAACAATTGACAATGAAAAGTTTATTCTTAAATCAAATAACGAGAATTACAGGACGAAACCCGCTCAATCGTTCGGAATCCGGGAGAAAAGACATCTTAATCGGACGTGCTGTTTCTTAATTCCGACCCGTGGGTCAGATAATACGCCCGCTTGGCCACGTACATGTCCGCCTCAGCCTTGTTGATCAGGGAACGGATATCGGTCCCATCCCCGACGGAAGCGAAGGATTCTCCGATCGAGACGTCGTATCCTTTCTCGGAAATTTCCTTCATGAAGTCCTCGAGTTTCTTTTCGACTTCTTCCTTCGATCCGTCCACGACCAGGGCGACGAACTCGTCCCCGCCGATGCGGTACGTATCTTTTTGGCCGAACTGTTTCCTGAGCGCCGAAGCGATCTCCTGTAGCAATTCGTCCCCGGCGGCGTGCCCCTTGTTATTGTTGATCTCGTGGAGATTGTTCGCGTCGAGATAGATGCAGTGCAGGCTCTTTTTACATCTGGCGCGGTAAGACGGAAGGTTCTGCTCGTAGGAGTTCCGGTTATTTAAGGAAGTGAGAAGGTCGGTGTTCGAAAGTCTCTTCAAGGCCGCTTCCGAGACGTAGCGCTTCAGCTTGACTGAATTCAGATACGAACCGACGATGATGCTAATGATCCCGAAGGCGACCGCGTTGACGCTGTCCCCGGAGGCATAATCCTTTCCATCGAATAAGAGCGCCAGCGTGACGAAGAACGCGACGTGGAAAATCGTCGAAAGGTTCATGACCCAGGGCTTGTCCGTGAAGAGCAGCGGAGCCGCGATGATGATGGCCCCGAAGGTGGCCGCGATCTTGTCCGGGCTGCAGTAAGTCCCTAAGACCGAGGAATAGATGAGGGTGATTGCGATAAAAACGTAGACCGTGACCCGGATGAATCCGTAGTTCTCCGGCTTGGTCAGAACGGAGACGAGCAGGGTAGCCTGGCAGAGGCCGAGGGTCACGAATTCGAGGATTTTCGTCGGAAGGGAAACGCCGAGGAGATACGAACGAATCAAAAGGGCGGCAATCAGGAGGCTGACCAAAATCGCTCCCAAGATGGTATTCTCGTGGTTCGAAACCGAAAGGGAAGGCAGGATCTCCTTCCACTGCTCCTTATCGATCTTGAATAAGAACTTGTTCCTGAGCCAGACCCAGGTCCTCTTGATAGAATCTCGCACTTTGTTCATCGTTTTTCCTAATGGCGTTTCCTCCTGCTTTCGCGCCGATTTCCCCTCTTCTTTTACGCAAATAAAACTTTAAGAAAGAATTAAACTATTACTAGCCGTTTTTTAGCGTAAACGCCCGCAGGGGATAAGTCAAGAAAGAAACCGAAATTTTCGGAACTTTTCCTCATAATTGTTTCAAATTTCGTTGAACTTGTTTGGTAACGGAGCGTTCCGTCCATCATCTGGTTTCAATTGGCTAACTGTATGAACGGGCCGCTTCCCTCCATCCGGATTGGTCAGGCTCTTCCTCTTCGAAAGCGCCTTCGGTTTCCTGCGCGCGGGCATGTTCCTTTGATGACTCTATCTGCCTTTTCACGGGGCGGGGAACGTCCTTTCGCATGTGCCCGATATCCTGTCCGGAGCGGATTCCCTGTTCCTTTATAGGAATTCCTTCTTCCAGCCGGACGGAAAGAACTAGAAAGGTGTTTTTGAACGGTATATTAGAGTTTTCGGGAACGGGCGCGTCCGTCCCCGTTTTTGTGTAAAATAGAAATAGCCGGTTTCCAGAGGACAAGGAGAACCCTATGAAAATAAACGAACGGAGAATCCTGCGCTGCATCGAGGAAAATCCCCTCGCGGACGAAAAGACGATCGCGCGGGAACTTTCGCTTTCGGAAAAAGAAGTGTCCGAAATCATCGCCGATCTGACGGAGAAAGGCTATATCGGAGGGAGGGGATTCGTCGTCAAGAAACCTCCTTACGTCTGCGTGGTCGGCGGAATCAACATCGATATCTCCGGAAAGAGCACTTCGGAAATCGTCCCCGGGGATTCCAATCCCGGCGTCGTTTCCCTATCGATGGGCGGGGTCGGAAGGAACATCGCGCACAACCTCTCCTTATTAGGGATCGAGACGAAGATGCTGACGGCGGTGGGGGACGACGAGAACTCCGAACGGGTCAAAGCCAGCTGCGGGGAACTCGGAATCGATCTGTCCCGCGCGAACTTCGTTCAAGGCGGCAGGACGTCGACGTACCTCTACGTCTCCGCCCCGAACGGGGACATGCTGGTCGGCATCAACGACATGGAAATCTGCGAACGGATTTCCCCGGAATATCTTTCGGCGCAGCTAGAAGTTCTGAACGGCGCTCGGGCGGTCGTCTTCGACACGAACATCCCCGAACCGTCGATCGAATATCTCGCGACTCACGTCCAAGTCCCTCTGTTCTGCGACCCGGTCAGCACCATCAAGGCCGGAAAAATCAAAAACGTGCTGGGGAAGATCAATACCCTGAAACCGAACCTGATTGAAGCGGAACAGCTGTCCGGGATCTGTATTCAAGACGAGAAAGACCTGGAGAAAGCCGCGGATATCCTCTTAAACACGGGAATCCACCGCGTGTTCGTCTCCTTAGGAAGAAAAGGTGTGTTCGCCGCGTCGAAAGAAGAGAAGATCCTCTTACCGTGCTATCCGATCAGGGCCGTCAACGCCAACGGGGCCGGGGACGCCTTCACGGCGGGGCTCGTGTACTGCTACCTGGAAGGAAGAAGCCTGAAGGAAACGGCGTTATTCGCGGAAGCGGCGTCGGCGCTGAACTGCCTCAGCGAAAAGACGAACAATCCGAAGATGTCGCCTCAAGAAGTGGAAAAGATTCAAAAAGAGTATAGAATTGCATAAGGAGGAAAGATTTTTATGCTCAACAAGTATCTCGACGTGAAGCCCGAAGTCGCCCTTGCCGTACAGGAAGGGAAGCCGGTCGTTGCCCTCGAATCGACGATCATCTCGCACGGCATGCCGTATCCTCAGAACGTAGAGACCGCTCTGAAGGTCGAACAGATCATCCGCGACTGCGGAGCCGTCCCGGCGACCATCGCCATCATCCACGGACGGTTGAAGGCCGGACTTACTCCAGAAGAAATCGAATATTTCGGCAAGAAGGGGACCAAGATCGCCAAAGCCTCGAGAAGGGACATTGCGGCCCTCTGCGAGAAAGAAGAAGACGGAGCCACCACCGTCACGACGACGATGATGATCGCCCATATGGCCGGCATCAAGGTCTTCGCGACCGGCGGCATCGGTGGCGTCCACCGCGGCGCGCAGCAAACCTTCGACATTTCGGCCGACCTCGAGGAACTCGCTTCGACCCCGGTCTTGGTCGTCTGCGCCGGAGCCAAGGCCATCCTCGACCTGCCGCTCACCCTCGAATACCTCGAGACCCACGGCGTCCCGGTCGTCGGATATAAGACCAAGGAACTGCCGGCGTTCTATACCCGCCACAGCGGACTCAAGGTCGATTACGAGATGGATACGCCCGAGGAAATCGCCAAGATGCTCAAAGTTTCGCACGACCTGGGCTTAAAAGGCGGCATCCTCGTCACGAACCCGATTCCGGAAGAATACTCGATGGACGAGAAAGTCATCAACAAGGCCATCGACGAAGCCATTCAGGAGATGGACAAAAAGGGCATCAAGGGCAAGGACTGCACGCCGTTCTTACTCGCCAAGGTCGCTTCGATCACCGGCGGGGACTCGCTCGCTTCGAACATCCAACTCGTTTTCAACAACGCGAAGCTCGCCTCGGCGGTCGCCATCGCCTACAGCAAGCTGAAGTAAACGGTAAATTCCGCTTAAAACCTTCTTCCGTTCCGTCTAGATGGCGGAACGGATTTTGCTTGCGGCCTCTGATTTTAGAAATATTCGGGAAGATTCGTAAATTCCGAAAAAAAGCGGTTACCGAATGGAAAGTAGGGGTAAAAGTCCGACACTTTCGACGAACTGTTTCATTTTTAGGGCTGAGGGAATAAAAATGCGGACCCGAAATTGGTTAAAATAAATAGGTTCTTGCAAAAGTGCATTAGAAAAGGAAGTACCCGCTTATGGTTGCAGCCTCTGTTTATCTCCTGATTTTGGACCTCTATGCCATGATCGTCGCCTTCGTCCTCTTGGTTATGGGCGGATACAAGCATCTGAGGCGCGGGAAGTCGGGACGGCTCTATCTTTCCTATCTCGTCCTGATCCTGGTCCAGGCGATCTGCGACCTCTTGACCCAGTCCCTACTTTACGGCGGAATCGAAAGCGAATCCGAGCGCGTCAAGATCTTCGTCTTTCATTCGCTCTCCTATGTCATGAGGGCATTATTGGCGGTCAATTTCCTGACGTTCCTCTTCTCGTTCTTCCATAAGAACTATCTCTTAAGGAATAAGTGGTTCATCTCCCTGATGTCCGTCCCCCTCGCTTTCTCGGCGGTCGTGGTGATCGTGAACGCGTTCAACCACTTCATGTTCGACGTCACGGCCGAAGACGGGATCGTTTCTTCCTACTGGTCGGCCGTCTATATTTTGTCCGGGCTCGTGGATCTAATTCCGGGATGTCTGTTCTTACTCAAAGCGAGCAAGAGCGTCCCGATCGAGAAATGGGTCACGCTCGTCTGCTGCTACGGGATGGAACTGCTTCTGACCCTCGTCCTCGTCTTCTATCCATTCTTCTCTTTGGAAGCCGCGGTCAGCACGGTCGAAGGAATCCTGATCCTGTGCCTGGTCCTGCATCCGGAGGAACTCATCGATCAGGACAGCGGGCTGCAGAATGAACTGGCCTTCAACGAGGAGATGAGCAAGGTCTACTACTCCAAGCAGTTCGTCCAGGTCTGCTTCGTCAAGATGTACAACCTCGAAGTCTACCGCACCTACGTCGGGGAAGAGGAATACATCCGCGAACTGAACCGGATCGAAGTCTATCTCCAGAAGATCCTCGGAACGGATCTGAAGCTCCGTTCCTCCGAGATCTATTTCGAAGCCCCGGATCTCTTCTGCATCATCAGCGACAACACCAAGCTCAAGGCTGGCGAAGTCTTCCCGCCGATTCTCTCCCATCTGAAACTCGAGGAGGAGAACGACGGCAAGGATTACGGTGTACGGGAATTCGCCGCGTGCCTCATCAACGTCCCTAAAGACGCTTCGGATCTTAAAGAGCTCCTCACGATGGCCAAGGTCTTCCCGAACTTCGTCGGCGATGTCCCTTACGTCGAAGGAAGGACCCTCAGCTTGTCTCAGGACTTCTACGTTTACTGCCACATCCGCGAGATCCTCATCTCGGCTCTGCAGAACGACCTCTTCCGGATGGTGTATCAGCCGATCTACCACGTCAAGGAAGGGCGCTTCGCTTCCGCGGAAGCCCTGCTCCGCTTGCAGGATCCGACCTACGGGAACATCCCTCCGTCCCTATTCATAGGCGAGGCGGAGAAGCGCGGACTGATGCGCGCCATCGGACAGGTCGTCCTCGAGAAGGTCTATCGCTTCATCTCCACGCACGATTTAACGAAACTGGGAATCTCTTTTATCGAAATCAATCTCTCCGTCCAGCAGTGCCTCGATTCGCACTTATGCGAGATTGTCGATTCCCTCGCGAAGAAATACGATGTATCTTCTAAAAACGTCAATTTCGAAATCACCGAGTCCCTGTTCGCGAGCAGGGCGAGTGTCATGAACGAGAACCTACGGCATCTTGCCGAAGAAGGCTATACGTTCTCTTTGGACGACTACGGGACGGGATACTCGAATCTCGAGCGCATCTGCGAACTGCCTTTAAGCCTCATCAAGTTCGATAAGAGCCTCGTGGACGCTTCCGACAACAAGAAAGGGAAGTCCATCCTCAAGGGCGGCATCTCCATGATGAAGAAGATGAATTTCTCCGTCATCGTCGAAGGCGTCGAGACCGAGCAGAAGAAGGACGACGTCATCGCCATCGGCGCGGACCGCATCCAGGGCTTCTATTATTCGAGGCCACTCGAAGAAGACGCCTACGTCTCCTTCATGGAGAAACAGAAGGAAAAAGAAGGCGAATAAATCCGTTTATTCCCTTCAAAAGAAGAGCTTCCGGGCAGCCGGAAGCTCTCTTTTTTCGTGATTTATCCGTTCTTCTTTTCTTCTTCCGAAGGGACATGGTCCTTCTCCGCGGAAAGGACGGCGGCCTTCTCGGACTTCAGGAGCTTCTTTCTTAAGACGAAGAGGTGGATCGCGATGAAGAAGATAATCACCGCGACGATGTATCCGATCGAAAGGTTCCTCTGACGGAGGGCTGTTCCGCTTTCGCCCGTCCCTTTATCCGCGAAGGTCAAGAGCATCACGATGGCCAGGACGAACAGGGAATAGAGCGTGTTCACGAGCTTCACGTCCAGGAACATCTCGAGCGTGTAGCGGTCGCCTTCCATCTTTTTGAGACGGAAGACGTTCCGTATGGTCGTAATCAGGACGAAGAACGTGTAAAAGGCGTTCCAGTAGATAATCGCGCCCTTCGAAGTGAAATTGTCCTCCGCTTTCCCGTAGAGCGTCACGACGGTCAGCAGGGAAGCGACGGTAAAAAGCATCAGGATTCCGATCACCATGAAGCGCCGGTGCTTCGGTGTGTCCTCGAAACAGAGCAGGTAGAGCTTCATGAAGAAGACGAACGCGTAGATCAGGGCGATCGAGAAATAAAAGAGACGGTCGTGCATGAAAGAGGTCACGAAGTTGATTACGAGGTTCAGAAACGAATAGAACGACGTGAACGTGGCCAGGACCTGGTTCCGGACCAGCAAGTCGTCCTTCATCAGGCGAAACTTGCTTTTAAGCGTCGGATAGTTCTTCTTTTCGGACAAGTACCAGAGGATCATCAGCCGGACGAAGCTGTAGAGGACGTAGATTCCGAATAGCCCGAAGAACGTCGAGTTCAAGATGACGAGGACCGTCTTTAAAGTCGAAGTGTCCATCCAGTTCAGGACGCCGGAGACGCCGAAAGCAAGAGCGATCCAGAGGACGGTCAGGACAAAAAGGAATTTCGGATCGGGATGAATCAGGCGTTCTCTGCTCAATATAGGCTTCTGCATTCGGAAAATTTCCCCTAGGGACTTATTATATCGGAAAAAATGTCGGAATTTACGATTCTTCCAGTGCTTCCTAGGTTTGCTTTCAGTTTCGTTTAAGGAAGCCTCCTATCGTAGTAGTCGCCCATCAGGAGGATGAACCTATGAAAAACAGGTTTAAAAAATCCATCATGCTGGTCGGGGCCATACGGGCTCTGACGGCTTTTGGATAGATGGCTTCTGTCACGGCGGCCCCCTTGGCTTTCCGTTGATCTAAGAGCATAGGATCGACAATTCTTTTCCTTTCAATCTTCCTTTTTACCTCATCCCCTGATTGATCAACAAGGAATCCGCAAACTTGGCGTGACCTAAAAAGACGGACAGAAATTTTGATGCATGGAAAAAATCCCGGCAAAAGGACCGGGACGATGAAGGATAAGAGAACGGAAATAAGCTAAAAAGGAATCTCCCCGAATCAGTATCCGAGCTTTTCTCCGACCAGAACGACCTTGATTCGGTTCGGAATTTTCGAAAGGCGGGTCACGACGATGTCGGCGCAGATGCAGTCTTCCGAGACGCAGTCGTAGCAGCGTCCTCCCCTGACGCAGGGCGTATTCTTATGTAAACGGATCGCGTTCGCCGGGGAAGCGATGTTCCGCGCGCGCAGGACCGCCGAAGGAAGGTCCGGCATGATCTTGTCGCTCGAAGCGATGACGACGACCGATTTCGGCCCGTAGATGAGAAACGCCGTCCGGTTTCCTCTCCCGTCGATGTTGACGAGCTGGCCGTCTAAGGAAATTGCGTTCGCCGAGAGGAAGAAGACGTCCGCGTTGATCGTCCTCGCGTTGATTTCTTCCTGAGAAAAGCTCTGATCGTACCGGTCGATCAGATGGTAATCCGGATTGTTCTTCAGTTCGGAATAGAGGTTCGTCTCCTTTTCGAAGGTCATGGAACCTCCGAATCCGATGAAGTCGCCTTTCTTCAGAAGGGAAGAATAAATGAATTCCTTCGCTTCCTTCACGGTCGGGAAATAATATCCCCCGATCCGTCTTCTTTGAAAGTTCGCGATGAGCGTTTCGGCCTGCTTCTTTTTAAACTCTTCTATCGGTTCCATAAGTCTGAATTATTCCTTTTCTTTCTTTTCTATCTTTTCTTCCTTCAGTTTCTTCCGGCAGGAAGGGCAGATGCCGTAGAGCACGGCGTTCTCGTCCTGAATGGCGAACCCGGTCTCCTTCTCAATCTTCGAATTGACTTCCTCGAAAGGGCAGCCGTCGATCTCGACCTTCTTGTGGCAGACCGTGCACTCGAGATAATGCGAATGTTCCTTTTCCTTCCAGGTATAGACGGCGTCCTTGGAAAAAGGCGACACGTCCTTCTTGACGAGCCCTTCCTTTTCGAAGGTCGCCAATGTCCTGTAGACGGTCGAAAGCGTCAGATGGTCTTTTTCCCCGTAACGGAAGATCTCCGCCGGGGTCAGCCCGTCCTTGTGCTCGAGCAATATGGATTTCACCGCGTCTCTGGTCCTGGTCTTCTTCATAGCGGACTCATTTTAACACAAATGAAAATCATTCGCATTTGTTCTTGCTTTCCTTCCTCGGGGCGTGTATCTTAATTTAGCGCGAATGATTCGCATTTGCACGAAAGGGGACCTGTTGAAGTCATGATGAAGAAATTGCCCGTATTAACCGTTCTGTGCCTGTCGGTCTTAGGAGCAGCGTCCTGCTCGTCTCCTTCTTCCGATAAGAACTTAAAAATCGCCACCACGTTCGCCCCGGTCTACGATTTCGCTAAGAGGATCGCCGGGGACAAAGCCGAAATCATCACGATCGTCGGGGACAACGAACCCCACGATTTCTCCCCGAACTCCCCGAAGATCTCCGCTTTCTGCGAAGAAGCTGACCTGCTCCTCGCTTACGGGCACGGGATGGATCCGTACGCCGAAGCGATGAATGAGGACGCCTACCGCCTCGTTACGGACGGAGTGAACTTCCTCGAAACGGAAAGCGGGGAAGATCCTCACGCCTGGCTCGGAATCAAGGAAGCCGAGAAGATGCTGAAGAACACCTGCGACGCGATCGCTTCGGCCGATCCGGAGAACAGGGATTTCTACGTTTCGAACTGTCAGAACGCCCTCGGGGAATTCGAAGCGGTCTACGCGGAAGGAAAGGAACTCCTGAAGGACGACAGTGGGAAAGCCATCGTCACGTCCCACGAAGCCTTCGCGTATTTCGCTTCGGATTACGGACTGACCCAGTACAGCATCTCCGACATCGCCGACCACGAAGTCAGTGCGACCAGGATCGACACGGTCATCCAATACATCAAGGCGAACAAACTCCACACCATCTTCGTCGAGGAACTCGACTCGGTCGGATACGTCGCCCAGATCAAGAGCGAGCTCGAAAAAGAGAATTATGCGGTAGAATTAAAGGAGCTCTCCGCTTACGAGAGCGTTTCGGAAGAAGAATACCAGGACGGGAACGATTACCTGTCCGTCTATAAAGAGAATCTGAAGGAGTTATCCGAATGCCTGAAGGCTTAGAATACGTCCGCTTATCGGATTTCACCTTCGCCTACGAGGACGGGAAGAAGGTCCTTTCGCATGTCAGCTGCGAGATCCTTCCCGGCGACTCGGTCGCCGTCCGCGGCGAGAACGGGGCGGGGAAATCGACCCTGTTAAAAGTCATCGCCGGACTGAAGAAACCGGCCGACCGGGAAGAACGCAAGAAGATCGTCAACACCTTCTCCTCGGTCGGCTACCTCTCCCAGCTCGATCTGACCACGGGCGTCTTCGCTTCGGTCGAAGAGATCCTTTCGCTCGGAACGGAAAAGCGCCCGTTCCGCTTTTTGACGAAGAAAGATAAAGAAAACATTCGGAGGATCGCTCAGGAATTCCGAATCGCGCCGTTTTTGAAGAAAAAGTTCAATGACCTCAGCGGGGGACAGAAACAGAAGGTCCGCCTCGCGGAGGTGCTTTTAGGCGAACCGCATCTCCTCCTTCTCGACGAGCCCAGCACGGGCATCGACGAAGGAAGCCGGAAGGAAATCCGTTCCGCCCTCGAAAAGAAACACGCCGAAGGCATGACCATCGTCACGGTCTCCCATCTCGAGGAAGACTTCCTGACCGGTTCGAAGAAATGGACCATAAACGCGAAAGGGGAACTGATCAAATGATTTTCGCGGAGAACGTGTTTTCGGCGTTTCAGTACCGCTTCTTTTTAGAGGCGTTCTTCCTCTTGATCCTGCTCGCGCTCATTTTGCCTTTACTGGGGAACAGGATGTCCCAGCGCGGGGAGACCATGCTCTCGGATACCTTGTCCCACTCGTCTTTAGCCGGCATCGCCATCGGGCTCGCGGTCGGGAGCTTTTCCGGGCAGACCGACGTTCTGACGCTGGTCTTCTCGGTCGGAACGTCTTTGATCGCTTCCTTCCTCGTCTTATGGATGCGGAACTATCTGAAGGACGAAAAGGAGAACGCGCTGACGATCCTCCTTTCCTTCGCCCTGGGTTTAACCGGAATCTTGACGAAATACATCAAAGGGAACCGGATCGACTCGTATTTCTTCGGATCCTTATTCACGATTACCCCGTTCCAGTTCTGGACGCTTTTCGGGGCGTCTATTGTCGTCCTCTTATTCGAATTCTTCTTCTACAGGACGAATCTCGCCTTGCTTTATTCCAAGGACGAGATGAAGGCGGACAGGCTTCCTGCGGCCTTATACGAGATCCTCGACACGTTCTTCCTCTCTTCGTTCATCGCCCTGGCCAGCAACGTCGTCGGCGTCCTTTTAATCGCCTCGTTCGTCTCCATTCCGGCCGCGACCGGACGGAAACTCGCCTCTTCGTACAAAGGAAGCCTCTTGATCTCGGCCGTCTTCTCTTTAGTTACTTCCCTCATCGGTTTATTCGTCTCCTATGCCTTCGACATCCACGTCGGCGGCTGCATCGTTATGGTCATGACTTTCGCCGGTCTTGTCATCCTTTTAAGCGCGTATCTCGCGAAGCGGAAGAAATCCTCTTCCGGAGTCTGATTTTACGGAAAAGCCCGTTCAAAATCCTTTTTTTCATGAAAAAGGAAAAAGCCGACCTAAAGGAGGGGATCTCTTAGGGCGGCCTGCAAAGCAGTGTGAACCGGGCAGTCGCTTTGCCATCCTGCCCGATTGGAGGAATCCCTGAAGGATTCTTCTGAATATGAGTTAACCACGTGTACTTAAATTTTAATTAAAGTTTTCAAACTTTTGGAAACTTTGTTGCGATTGTATTCCAAAATTGAAATAAAGGCGGGACGGAACGGGGAATTCAGAAGAGGGCCTTGATATGGAAGCGACCCTCTTTGTCCCCGTAGGCGGTGAGCTTGATCTTGTTGAGCTCAGCGATGCGGCTGGCCAAAGAAAGCCCGATGCCGGAACCTTTTACATCGGAACCGCGCGCGTTCTCCGAACGGTAGAAGCGCTCGAAGGCGGAAGGGTATTCCTGGGCCTGGACGTCCTTGGCGTCGTTAGCGATGTCGAAGACGGTCTTTCCGTTTTCTTTTTTCAGGGTGGCGCTGCATTCGGTCAGCGAATACTTCAGGGCGTTATCGAGCACGATCGAGAACAATTTCCTGATAGACGCTTCGTTCCCGAAGAACTTCACGCCCTCCTGAATTTCTTCCGTATATCTCTTGCCGTGTTCCTTGAAGGCGTTTAAGAACGTCGAGGAAATGTCGAGATAGGCCTTCGATAGATCGAACTCGGCACTTTCCTCCTTTTCCTTCTCGTCGTAACGGGCGAGCGTATTTAACTCCGTTATCATCGAGGACATCTTCTGCACTTCCTTGGCGATGATTTTCGTCGAGTCGTTCTCGCCGTACTGCATTTCCATCAGTTCGTTATTCGCCGAGATAATTGTTAACGGCGTCTTTAGTTCGTGCGAGGCGTCCGAAATGAAGCGCTTCTGCTTCTGCTGGCTGATGACGAGCGGAGTGACGAGATTTTTCGAAACGAAGAAGATGACGAGGAAACTGATGAGCGTGTTGGCGAAGCAGAACGAATAGGTGACCGTCACCAGCGTGAGGAAATTCCTAGCCTGCATGGCCACGTCGAGGACGTAGATCTGCACTTTCGAATCCCCGCGGTCCACCCTCAGATACCGGTATATCGAGGAGAAGTATCCCTTTTCCCGGTCCAGCGCATAGATTTTCCCGGCGATCTGTTCGGCTTCGGATTTCTCGAGCGCATCGAAATGCTTCAGGTTGACTTCGGAGAGCTTCCTGTTCTCGAAAGTCGCGGTAAAGTAGTTCGAGCGTTCCAAAAGCTCGTCCGAAGAAGGGAAATGCGGCCGGTCGTCGGTTCCCTCGAAAGCGCTCTTGGAAAAGGGAACTTCTTCGGAAGTCCCTGTCTCGGACACGGTTATCGACGTGTTGAGAGGATTCTCGCCGTTCGGGTTCGTCTTTTCATCGTAGGCGAGATGCCAGAGGATGTGGTCCGCGGCGCTCGCGTTCGAAGAATGGACGACGAGGTTGATCGAAGTCGAAATCAGGATCAGGAACAGGCAGACGAGCCCGGTCGTGTAGAGGATGATCTTCCAGCGGACCTTTTTAACCATGGACGACCAGCTGGTAACCTACGCCCCGGACGGCCTGAATCGTACAGTTCGAGCCGACCTTCGACAGCTTTTTCCTTAAATCGCTGATGAAAGCCCAGACCACGTTGATCTCGGCTTCCGAGTCTTCGTTCCACAAGGCGTCCATGAGCTTCTCGGTCGAGACCAGCGTCCCCTGGTGGCGGATCAGGTATTCCATCATTCCGAATTCCTTCGCGGTCAGACGGACGGAAGACTCCGCGACGAGTTCGTAGGTGTTCTTGACGAGCTTCGTGTTCCCAATCTGGTACGTCACGATCTTCTTTTCGTTTCTCCGTAAAAGCGAGCGGATGCGGGCCAATAACTCCTTGAGCTGGAAGGGCTTGGTGAGGTAATCGTCCGCCCCGGCGTCGAGTCCGCGGACCTTGTCGTCGGTTT
>CAYUFI010000027.1:0-14816 GCA_964444175.1 uncultured Clostridiaceae bacterium
TGTATTTCATGAAAAATACCCCTTTCCTAGTTTTGTCCAGGATTTGGGGTACAGTTCAAAACGAAGGAAATCTTTCTTTTCTTTCTTTTATCACCCTATAATAAAGAAAAAAGGAGGTATCTAATGAAAAAGATCTACTTCTTTGCCGCCATCCTCTTCGTTCCGTCCCTTCTTTTCGGTTGCAGCCAAAATCCGGGCGCGTCCGAAACAGAAAAAGAGCTCGACCTCGTCTATCGGAAGAACATCTCGGCGTCCCCGGTGAGATATCAAAGCACGAATAAGGAGAAGCTGATTGATTTCTCTTTAGAGGAAGCTCTGCCTCTTTTGAAGAAAACCGAGAACAACGTGGTCTCTCCGATCACGCTCGCCATGGCTCTAACGGCCTACGGGCTTTCTTCCGGAAACAGCGATGCCCTCCTTTCTTCGTTAGGAATCTCTTCCCTCAGCGAGTTCTATTCGCTGGTCTCTTCTTTGAACTGGGACGGGAAATCCCCGTACGAGGATTCCGACGGAGACCGCTTCGTCGGAAGCAAGATGCGTTCCTGCGCCTTCTACCAGATTTCCCAGAGCGGGGAACATATCTCCTATCAGGAAGGAAAGCGGGAAGAATACGCGGGATACGGTTTGCCGACCCTCGTCTCCGAACCGGAAAACACAGATTCGGACGCCGAACAAGTCATCAAGGAATTCCTCGGAAAGGAACTTCCTCTTCCGACAATGGACAAGGCCGATCCGATGGTCCGCATCTATTCCGCACTGACCGTGAAGGAATACCGCAAACTCGGTTCGGAGAAAGCGGTGTTTCACGGGGCGAAGCAGGACGCCGAGACGGACTTCACCTCCTTAACCGACGACGTCCACACCTACCGGTACTTTAAAGGAAGCAACTACCAGTATCTCTCCGTCCCCGTCCAGTACACGGATCTGACGTTCATCCTCCCCGACGAAGGAGTCTCTTTAAGCGGCCTTTCCCCGGAAGAAGCGTATAAGGAAGGAAGGGAGAACGCCGAACAAACCCCGATCCATTCCTCCTCGGTTCCTTTCTTCACGCTCGATAACGAAGTCGACGCGGGGGCTGCCGCCATGGCTCTTTTACAGGGAACCGACCCTTTGAGCGGCCTCGTCGAAAGCGACGTCCCGTTAAATCAGCTGGCCTGCAAACAGAAGAACCGGTTCGTCCTCGATAAGAACGGCATCGAAGGCGACAGCGTCACCGTCATGCAGATCTCGTCTTCCCCGGCCCCCATGGAATCGGAAATCGACTTCGTCGCCGACCGCCCGTTCTACGCGTTCAGCACCTACGACGATTTGCCACTCTTCGCGATGACCGTGGTCGATTTATAAAGAAGAAGGAACCTGTATAAGGCAAATAGTCATGCGTGCAATCGGTTTTCGGACCGGTTGCACTTTTTCTTTGAATCCCCCCATCCGGTTTTTCCCTTTTTGGAATCCGCGTTCAATTTTCCAATATATTCCTCCGTGTCTTTTTGAACGGAATTCTCTTTCTCCCCTCCGCCCTTTCCGAAATCTTCCATGATTTTCCTTTCATTTTTAAAAAAGTTGACATCCGGCGTTTTCCCCTCTCAAAGAAAAACGTTTCGGGTCTATATTCACGCATTCCGTCTTTCCTTTTCTGTTTTCATCATAAAGGGATGAAAGGAAATTTCTATTCCAGGATTCATCGGAGTCTCCGAACGGGCGAATCCGCTTTTCCGTCTCAAAAAGAAAGTAGGGGCTCCGCGCACAAAAGGGGACGAATAGAATAAGAGGAGTGGGACCGAATCCGTCAGCCGAAAAGATTCCAGGGGATTCTTGATCAGAGAATGCTCCGGAAGGCTTGGAGATTCTTCTCTCCCTAGGAGGTATCCTTCCATGAAAAAATCCTCGTTATTCCTTGCGCTCTGTTCTCTTTTCCTCGTTTCCTGCTCACTCCGTCCTTCCGCTACCAGCGCGACGGAATCCGGCCATCAGGAGAGCGTCTCATCCGAAGGAGGGGCTTCTATTTCTTCCGGAGAAGAAGAATCTTCCGTTTCTTCGGAGGCGGAGTCTTCCTCCGAACAAAGCTCCGCGGCTCAGGAAGCGAATCTCAACGCCGTCCCGGAAGAAGAGCGGATCTGTCTTTCCTGGGAAGGAACCGGTTCATTCAAGGTCTCTTATAAAAAGAGTGGGGATTCCGAATATACCTATATTGATCCGGAGCTCGTTTCGGAGAACGAAGCGCACATCCTCGGATTAAAAGAAGGAACCTACGACGTCCGGGTTGAAGCGGTCCATACGGACGGGAACACGTTCGTATACGCTTCGAAATCGGGGATTCCGGTACAAGGGACGGACCGTTCGGGTTACGCGTTCTTCAACAGGACGGAAGGAGTCGGGGCGTACAATCTCGACGGGACGCTGAAGAAAGACGCGATCGTCCTCTACGTCGACGATTCGAACAAGAACACGGTTACCTGCAACGGAACGAAGGGACTGATCAAGATCCTTCAGAAATCCAAGTCGTTCAAGAAACCTCTCGACATCCGTCTTCTTTCGAGTATCGAGACGAACCAGTTCCAAAAGAAGAATTCCTCCGCTTTCTCGACAAGCCACACGGTCTTCGATTACGGAGGAGCTTCGTATTTCACGAACACGAAGGAAACGACCTATACGAATCTAGACGGACTGACGAGCTGGGTGAAAGGGCCCTCGTCCTTAGAGATCAAATCTTCGGAGTACACCTACAAGGGAGTCAGTAAGGCCGGGGATACGGACTCGTATTTCAACATGGCCGATATCGAAGGGGCGGAAAACGTCACGATCGAAGGAGTCGGGAAGAACGTCACGATTCACCAGTGGGGATTCACCTGGAAGAAATGCAGCTCGATCGAAGTGAAGAACCTCGTGTTCGCCGACTATCCGGAAGACGCCTGCTCGTTCCAGGGCGGGAGCAATGACGACATGGATTATGGGAATTGTTTCGTCCACCGCTGCACCTTCGAAAGAGGGAAGAACAACTGGGACTGCACCTCCGAGCAGGACAAGCACGACGGGGATGGGTCGATGGATCTGAAGTTCCTTTCTTCTTTCACGGCGGCCTACAACCATTTCCGCAAAGACCATAAGACCGGTCTCATTGGAGGGAGCGACAAACACTATACCAAGTGCGTCACGTTCCACCACAACTTCTACGACCAGTGTTCTTCCCGTCTGCCGTTAGGGAGAAAGGTGAACCTCCACGCGTACAACAACTACTATCTCGGCTGTGGGAACTGCCAGGACATGCGGGCGAATTCGTACACCCTGAGCGAGAACAACCTGTTCGAAAGCTGCACCTACCCGCAGAAAGTGACGAGCGGGGCGATCATCAAATCCGTCGGGGACAGCTACGTCTCCTGCAAGAACGCTTCCCAGGCGAAGGCGTCTGCCCGGGCCGATATCCTGAGCAACGCCTGCAAGCCCGACGGGAACACCGATTACTCGAAGTTCGATACGGATCCGAAGCTCTTCTATTACGACAGCGTCCAAAAGAAGAGCGGCGTCGCTCTCCTTGAACCCGCGTCGGATCTGAAGACCCTCAAATCCAGGGCGGGCGTGTTCGCCGAATAGATTCGAAAGATCCGTGAATTCCTGGTTGAATCCGTTTTAACAGGAATTCCGGTTCTTTTCTTTTATCCGAAGTGCATCCTGACAAAACCCGGGGGATTCAAAAATTTCCTAAGTGCTTAGAATGAATTCGAATAGAGATCCATTCACCTCTAAGAGAAAAAGTTTTTTTAAGTCTCTCCTTCTTGCGCGCCGTACATCCCTGTTCTCAGTCCGGAAAGAAAAATACTGGACAGGAACCGGATTAGCCGATAGTCAAAAGTGCAAAACAGAATACCGCCGGGTATAGCCTTTTTTTCTCCCGTTAGGCCTTTGGGTGGAAAAAAGGTTTTTTAAAAAGAAAAGGAGAAGACCATAGCAGAAAAGATGCGAAGACGAACAGGTATGACGTTCCATCCATCCATTGGTTTTAAAAAAGCAGAGGCTTCCCGGCCCTCGGGTTCGGCTCATACCGGCAAGCCTTCTTCCGTCTGAGACAGATTTTCCTCCCCTGATTTTTCCATGTTATAATGCTCGTATATCGGAACAGGAAACTATGAAAAAGAAAAATCCCTATACGCGTCTGACCGGATGGCTCTCCTTCGTTTTTTTCATCCTGACGGCGGTCTTTTTCTGCCTGACCGGAATCTTTCCCTTGGATGAAGAAGCGGGCAAGAGCAAGGCAATGCTCTTCGCGATGCTGACGCTCGTATGCCTCATCGGCACGATCCTGTGCCTGATTCTGTTCATTATCTTCAAAATCATCGGAAGATACGGGAAAGCGGGAGAACAGCCCGATAAGAACAGTTTCCGTCCTTACGGGAAAGGCGAATTCAATGGAAGAGGGCCGGGTCAGGAGAATGTTTCTTCTTCCAGGGAATCCAATCCGAAAGCCGGGGAGAGTCAGCCGGAGAGCGGAACTCCTGTCGACATGCTGGTATACGAAAAGACGGATCTCATGAATATTTCCTTTAAGGAAGCCTTCCTGCTCTGCGCCTACACGTATTCCCCGGCGAACATCCCGATGCTGGTTCTCCTTTTGCTTTCTCCTTTTCCGATCGTCGCCGGGATTCTCGATCAGAGCAAGGGAGCGTCGGTGATCGCCGTCGGAATCTTTTTTGCCGTGTCGGGCGCGCTGTTCCTCTTCCTTTCCCTCGTCCGCCTTCCCCTTTCGATGGTGAAGGCAGGAAAGAAGAATCTGATCCGTTCGGTCACCCGCATCTATCAGGACAGGATTGTCACCGAAGCGGATGCAAAGGTCAAAGGAGAAGAGAGACACATCAAACAGATCTGTTATCTTAACTCTTTGGTGCGGGCGAAAGAGAGCAAGAAAGCCTTCTATTTCGTCATCATCGAAAATCAGAAGGCGCGGGGAATCTATTTAAGTAAGGACGAGCTGAACGAAGAAGCGAGAAAGCTCCTCTCTTTGAAGATCCGGGAAGCGAAAAAGAAATAATATCCGGGCGGGTCAGCGGAATGGAATCCGCCGTTCTTAACAGAATCCGATTCGCCGAATGTGTTACATTCTTCTTGAAGGGAAAGAAAATGTTCTCTGAGGAGAAGGGAAGGATCACATGACGCCAGAAGAAATGTGGAAAGCGGTCGTAAACTGCGACGCCTCGTACGACGAAATCTTTTTCTACGGGGTGAAATCGACGCGGATCTACTGCCGTCCTTCGTGCAAATCGAAGGCGCCTAAAAGGGAGAACGTCGTTTTTTTCGAAACGAAGGAAGAAGCCGAGAAGGCCGGATTCCGTCCCTGCAAGAGATGCCGTCATGATCTATTGGCCTATCATCCGGCGGTCGATCTTTCCGAGCGGGCAAAAAAGATGATTGAGCGCGATTACGCCGACCATCGGAAGCTTCTATCCGACATGAAAGACATCGGCGTGAGCAGGAAGCATCTTTCGGAAGTGTTCACAAAGGAATACGGGTTCACCCCGTCCGATTACAGGATGCAGCTGAGGATCAAAGCCGCGAAAAAGCTGTTGCGGGAAGGAAAGAGCGTCTTGGACGCCTCCCTTCTTTCCGGCTACGCCAATCCTTCGGAATTTCAGGACCATTTCCGGAGGGAGACAGGTCTATCTCCGGCCCGTTACCGCCAGATCTTCGCTCAGGACATCAGCCGCAGCGTCTTCGATTCCCCAATCGGGAAATTAAGGATTTACGCGTCTTCTTCGGCGATTCTGAGAGTCGATCAGGAGGAAAAGGAACGGAAGGAAATCGGGGAAGGACCCGATGATCTTCTAGAAGACCATCTGTCGGAAAACGGCGGTTCGGAAGAACTTGTAAACGCCTGTTGTTCCGAACTTGAAGAATACTTTATAGGGAAGAGAAAGACGTTCGACCTGCCTCTTCTTCTAGAAGGAACCGAATTCCAGAAACGGGTCTATGCCGAAGTGAGGAAGATTCCGTACGGAGAAACGAGGACGTACGGAGAACTTGCCGCATCGGCCGGAAATGCGAAAGCGTCCCGGGCGGTCGGAATGGCGAACCACAACAATCCGATTTTGATTCTAATCCCGTGCCACCGCGTCATCGGGGCGGACGGGAGCTTAACCGGCTACGCGGCCGGTATAGAAGCGAAGAAGTTCCTCTTGAATCTTGAAAAGGAACACGCGTTTTAACGGATATTTCAAAGATGAAAATCAAAGATTCCGAATCGTTCAGGGAAGAATTGACCGAAATGGCGGACGCGGAATACGCCCGCTTTTCCTCGAGCCTTCTTCCCGGGACAGAGAATGTCTTAGGGGTGAGGCTTCCGGCGATGAGGAAGCTCGCCAAATCTCTCGCCGGGCCAGACTGGAAAGAAAATCTCGGCAAGCTTCCGGACGACATGTTCGAAGGCTTCATGATCCAGGGGATGGTCATCGGATACGCAAAGTGTCCGTACGAAGAACGGATAAACGCGATCAAAGAATTTGTTCCGAAAATCGATAACTGGTCCGTCTGCGACTCGTTCTGTTCCGGCCTGAAGTTCGTGAAATCCGAGCAGGAACGGTTCTTTGACTTTCTTCAGGATTACGTGAATTCCGATAGAGAGTTCGATCAGCGTTTCGCGTGCGTGATGCTGCTTGATTACTACATCGATAAGAAGCGGATTTCAAAGACTCTGAGGACTCTGAAGAAAGTCCGGACGAAGGAATACTACGCGAAGATGGCCAAGGCCTGGGCGTTTGCGGAATGTTTTCTCCATTTTCCGGAAAAGACTCTTCCAGTCCTGGAAAAAGAAAAAGATCCGGATGTCCGTATGAAAGCGGTCCGGAAAGCCCTCGAGTCGAAGAAAATCACTCCGGAAGAAAGAGAAGAGATTCTCGCCTTGAGGACGAAATATGTTCTCTAGTTCCCTATAGGCGCGTTTTGGATACGGTAAAATTGTTTTTCATATTTTAATCACGTTCGTGATGAAAGGAGAAAGGAAATGAGGGACAATCCGATAGCCGTCTACATCCTTTCCCGCGCCCTTGGGAAGAATGGAGGAGCCGCTCTCGGCTCGAAGATCATGAAGATGCCTTCCACGGTCACGAAATATCTCGATCTCACGCTCCTTCCGCATTCGGGAGTCTCTCTGGTCTTTACGGAATCGCCGTCCTCACCCTATCTTCGGGGTGCCCTTCTTCCGCGACGCTGATCCAGGGGACGATCACGGCCGCGGCCGTCATCAAAAAGATCATCGCGGTGATTCTCGCCAAGGTCGATTTCCCTAGGCCAGGGAACTCGGAAAAGCCACCCTTCCATAAAAGCCTCCGAATCTTCCGCCCCTACGTCCGTTTCGAAAGAAGGGATTCCTCGAACCGATTCGATTCCTCCGCCGGTCTTCCGTTGTATGGAGATGACCGGCTTTTCTTATCAGAAGATTCTATTCTTTCTCTGATAAAATAGAGTCAGAGGAAATAAGAAAAGATGTGCCGCCGCATCGCGTATAAGACCAGACGCCCGGGCGAAGAAGTCTATCCCGGAATCCGAATCAAAGAAGACTACGAAGCCGTCCCGGGAGAGAAAGCGTACGGTCTTGCGTATTCCGTCAAAGGGGAACTGAAGCCTTTCTTATTCTCGTTCGGATATCTTTCCTACGACGGCAAATATCTTTATAACGCGCGGAAAGAGACCGTCCTGGAGAAAAAGACGTTCTCCGAGGACTATATCCGCCACAAGGCCGTATTCCCGTGCACATCGTTCTGGGAAATAGACCGGAAGAAGGAAGAGCACGAGCTCATTTCCAAAACCGGGGAGATCCTCTATATCGCCGGATTCTATGACCGGAACAGGGAATTCGTCTTGCTGACCGAAGAAGGACAAGGGGAGATCCGTCCTCTTCCTCCCCGAATGCCGGTCCTGTTAACAGAAGAAGACGTCGTGCGGTATTTAAAAGGGGAGGTTCTGTTGGACAGGGAGCATCCTGCCATAGAGGAAAAGAATCCAGAGACCGTTCCGCTCTTCTGATCCGGCAAGGACTTTCTTGTTTTGGGCATTCTTCTTGGCGGAAACGACAATTTAAGTTATCCTAAAAGTACAGAAAGGACAAATGAATAGAATATGGCTACCGTTTCCAAAGAATTAGTCGGGATGATCAACAAGCAGATTACGGCGGAGTTCGAAAGCGCCTATCTGTATCTGGGCATGTCCCAGTATTACGAAGAAGAAGGGTATACAGGCTTAGGCGCCTGGTTCTTAAAGCAGGCGAAAGAAGAGAACGAGCACGCCCTGAAGTTCATCGCCTATCTCAATCAGGAAGAAAAGAAGACCGTCCTCGAGGACATAAGCGCCCCGAAGGAAGTCTATAAGGACTTGCGCGAACCGCTCGTCGAACAGCTGAAGCACGAAGAGCTCGTCACGAGCCTCATCTACGCCTTGGTCGAGCAGGCCGAGAAGGATAAGGACTACCGTTCGCTCTCCTTCCTCAAGTGGTACGTCGACGAACAGACCGAAGAGGAAGAACATTCGCGCATCCTCATCGAGCAGTACGACAAGGTCAAAGGCGACATCTCCGCTTTGCTCAAGTGGGATCACGAACTGGGCGAAAGAAAATAAGGGACGCAGGGTTCTAGGGAGAAAGGTTTCGAACCTTCCTCTTTTCTTTTGCGGCATTTTTCCTTTCTTCGTGAACGGAATGATGGCGAAGAGCCTTTAACTCACCTGGTACTCCCCGTCCGGTAGAACATCCCTGCCGCCAGAATCTAGACGATGACGTTGAGGGCCACGAAGACCCATCCGATCTACTTCCGGCTTTTTCGATTCTTGTTTTCATGGAAAGTTGACTCCTTTCCGTGTTTAGCGCGTCTTGCAACCCGTGTTGCTTTTTCCCGCGGAACTCAAAGATAGAACGCTTCAAAAGACGAAACAAAAGGAAGAAAAGTGTGGAAGATCTCCTGTAAATCTCTTGAAAAGAGAGAACGCTCGGTTGAGAAAAATGCCGTAACAGATCTGTTCCTGTACCTTCCTTCTCTTTATCCGTCAAGAAAATCATCGATAGAAGCATGCGTCCGGCGTGGATTAAAAATTAGGCATTTGTTTTTTAGCCAGAAAGCACGAAACGCGCAAGGAGGAACTACAAAAAAGTTCGGAAATAAAAGGATTTTTCATATAGTAAGAAGAAAAGGATTGCACTAGAATAAGGCATATCATGAAGAAGAAACGCTGGTACGAATGGCTCTATCTCGCTTTCTTCGTCCTGTTCTCGGTACTGATCCTGACCGAAGCCGGGATGAACGGAACTTCCTCCGGACGTCAGTCGAAGACGTTCTCCTTCCTTTTCGATGGAGGGAAGAACGACGCGACCATCGTTCTGCCGACGTCCGTCTCGCTAAAAGGCGAGGCAGAAGTGGAGATCGGGCATCATGTTTCTTACTCCGTCGTATTCACCCCGGAGAACACTTCCGATCAGCGCGTCTCTTATTCTTTGGAACAGGAAGGGAACGTCGCGAAACTGGAGGGGAACGTCCTGATTCCGTTAGACGAAGGAAGTGCCGTCTTAAAAGCCGCGTCATTGGCCAATCCGTCCTTAACTTCCGAACTGAACATTTCCGTTAAGAAAGAAAAGATTACTTCCTTAAAAATCTCCCTCGATACGGAAGAGACGCTCGTCGCGGGCATGACGAGCCAAATCCAAATCGAAAGCAACGTCTCTTCGTTATCCTTGGACGACGTCGTCTTCTCTTCAAGCGAGGAAAGCGTCGCTTCCGTGGATTCGAAAGGCCTCGTCCGGACGGAGAAACCGGGGAAGACCCTTCTTTCCGTCTCGACTCCGGACGGATCGGTTAAAAGCAACGTCCTGACCCTATCCGTCAGTGAAGGGGAATTTGTTCCGGTCTCTTCGCTTAGAGCGGAAGAGACGGAGTTTTACGCCAAGAATTCATTGCGGATCGTCCCTCTTTTTAACGAAGAAGCATCCGACAGGCGCTATACGGTTTCTTCGAGAGACGAGCGTCTCCTTGTGGAGGAAGATCAAAGCCTGACTTCTTCTCTTCCGGGGACGTATTCCTATACGGTAACTAGCGTCAGCAATCCGGAGATCTCCACTACAGGAAGCGTCACGGTCAAAGAAGTCCGGGCGAAAGGAATCTCTTTCCCGGACGCCGCGGTCCGTTACGGGGAGACCGCAACGCTCTCCTATTCTTTGATTCCGGACATAGAAGGGGAAGAAGTCACGGATACGGGCGTCCTCTTCTCCATCTCGGATTCCTCAATGGCGGAAGTGAGCGGGGACGGGCACATCCTCGGATTGAAGAAGGGCTCGGTCAAAGTCACGGTTGCTTGGAAAAAGGATCCTTCCGTAAAGGCGGAAGCGGAAATCGCCGTCTCGGCTTTAACTCCGGCGGAAATCAACCGCATCAACGCGGTCGTACGGACATTCGTCGGACATATCTCCTTGTTCTTACTGACCGGCCTTTCCGGCGCGCTCGTCCTCTGCTCTTTCTTTTTAAAAACGCACGGGGATTCTCTTTTTAAGACCTTCTTGGGATTCTCCGTCCTTCTGATCTACGGGCTCGTTCTCGCGGCCGTCTCGGAAGGATTCCAGATCTTCGCCGGAGGAAGGGGACCGAGCTGGAACGACGTCGGAATCGACTTTTCCGGTTACGCGCTTTCCGTCCTCGTTTTCCTCGCCATCTACGCTCTATTCGTCTTTTACAGAAAGAAGAAGACCGGAGCGGGGCGTTAATTCCGTTCAAAAAAAAGAGGAGACCTCTATGTCCCCTCCCTACTTATCCCGGTTCTTTTCGGCTTCTTTTCTCTTTTTCTTTTCTTCTTTCCGTTTCTCGTGATGATAGAGGTCGACGAGCCGTTTCCCGGCCTTCTGTCCTTCCGAGCAGCAGGAAGCGATCTTTTCGCCTTTCTTCCTCTTCAGATTCGGACGGACGAACTTGAAGAACAGAATCAGAAGGACAACCAGTACCGTGACCAGTACGATGATGAAATCCACCCAGTTCATAATCCGATTACCCCGTGAAATCCGTTCAGTCCCCAGCCGATGACGCCGAAGAGAGTCGATAAGACATACGCCCAGGCCAGTTCGATGCCCATCGCCGCGAAAAGCTTGCGGGCCGAACCCAGTTCCCTCCGCATCGCGGATACCGCCGAGACGCAGGGGATGGAGAACAGGTTGAACGACAGGAACGACAGCGCGATCCAGGGCGCCCCGAGGGAATGATCCGCTAAGAACGCGAACGGCCCGGCCGAAGCGAGGATGTCCTCTCCGGCGATGACCGCCAGCGACGAGACAACCTGTTCCTTGGCGATTAAGCCCTGGATGGCCGAGACCGTGAGTCCCCAGGAATAGTTTCCGCCCCAGGCCGGAATGAACAGGAACGCCAGGACCTTTCCAACGCCGGCCAGCATCGAAGCGGCGATGTTCGCCGTGGAGAGATCTGTATAATCCGTCGGCCCGACGTAGTTCCACGCCCAGTCGTAGCGGGTGAAAAGCCAGACGAGTAGGGTGCATAAGAAGATCGTCGTCCCCGCTCTCTCCAGGAAGTCCGAAGTCTTGTCGCGGACGTCGCGCCAGCAGTAATAAGCGTTCGGGAGCTTGTAGCTCGGCAGTTCGGAGATGAAGGAATCGTTTTCTTCTTTGAAGAAGCGTTTCTTCAGGATCAGGGAAGTCGTGAGGATGATCGAGAGCGCCATCAGGTAGCACACGAACGAGATGATCCAGCCGTACTTCGGGAAGATCACTCCGGCCAGTAACGACATGATCGGCAGCTTGGCGTTGCAGGGGATGAACGGCGTCAGCATGATTGTCATCTCCTTCTCGTCCGGGTCCTCGACCGTGCGCGCGGTCATGACGCCCGGGACGGAGCAGCCGGTCCCGACGATGAACGGGATGATGGACTTCCCACTGAGGCCGAATCTCTTGAACAGCTTATCTAAGAAGAACGCGATGCGGGACATGTATCCGGTCCCTTCGAGGATCGAAAGGCATAAGAACAGCATCACGAGCTGCGGGATGAACGCCAAAACGGTGGAGATGCCGCCGATGAGGCCGTTAGCGACCATATCGGCCGCCCAGACCGACCCGCCGGCAGCGAGGATGGCGTCCCCGAGCACCGGCCCTAGCCCCTTGCAAACGAAGGAGACGTCCCTAAAGAACACTTCAATCGATTCCGACCCGTTGAAAAGGGCGGAAATGAAATCGCTCGTCAAAGATCCTACGACCCCGACGGAGATGAAATACATGAACGCCATAACTAAAAGGAAGATCGGGAAGCACGCCCATTTGTTCAGCACGACCCTGTCGATCTTGTCGGTCAGGGATTCGGGCATTTCCTTCCGCGTCTCGCACGCCCCGACAAGGGCGGTAACGAACTGGTAGCGCTGGTCGGCGACAATCTGTTCGGCGTCCATGCCGTAGGTCTTTTCGATGGCGGCGACTTCCTCCCTCGTGGAGGAATTGTTCAGCGCCTTGTAAAACGGGTCGCTTTCGAAAAGGCACACCGCGCCGAAGCGGGCGTTCCGGCTCTCTTCGAGCTCGTGGTCCAAATCGCCCCGGATGTGGTCGATTTCCTTCTGGACGTCTTCGCGGTAAATCTTGAGTTTCGGATTCTTCCGGTACGTCCTCTTTTCGATCGTGTCGATGAGGGTCGATATGCCTTCTCCGGTCTTGGCGGAGATGCGCACGACCGTCAAACCAAGCTTCTCCTCGAGCTTCTTCTCGTCCAATGTGATTCCGTTCTTGGCGAGGATGTCCGCCATGTTCAGAGCGACCACGACGTCGCAGTCGAGCTCGGCGAGCTGGGTCGTCAGATAGAGCGAGCGTTCCAAAGCCGTCGCGTCGACGATGTTGATGATGAGGTCCGGATTCTGTTCGAGGCAGAAGCTCCTCGTGACCTTTTCCTCGGCCGTGTACGGCGAAAGGGAATAGACCCCCGGAGTATCCACGAGGAGCAGGTCCCTGTTCCCGCGGATATAGCCTTCCTTGCGTTCGATGGTGACGCCCGGCCAGTTTCCGATGGTGGCGTTCATGCCGGTCAAGGCGTTAAAAAGCGTGGTCTTGCCGGCGTTCTGGTTTCCGATGAGGCCGATTTTCATTTGTTCGCCTCCTTCTTTTCTTCCGCCGGAAGCACTTGGATGTCGATACCTTTCATTTCGTTCAGGCGCATCGCGAGCTCGTATCCGCGGAGACGGATGTCGACCGGATCCCCGAACGGGGCGACTTTCTTCACCTCGATGACGACACCCTTGGTGATGCCCATGTCCAAAAGATGCCTTCTCAGGGATTCGTTGTTGTTATGGAAGTCCAGGACGACTCCCCTCTGGCCTTTCTTCAGGTCCGAGAGATGCCCGTAATCCCCGGGCTTCAGGTTCTGTCTGTGTTTCGTTTCATCCGGTTCCGACATGGTTCTTCTTCACTCTTTCTTTTCTTCCCTTAGGGGAAAGAACGGCTCTTCTAATAGATTAGCCTATTCTATTTTAGAACTCCATCCGTTTTAAGAAGCCGAAAAAGGATCAAAGTAATCACATTCATCCTGCAAGAAATCCGTTTTTTGTCCCCTTTCTTCTTTCCGTCCACTAGAATAGGGTCGTTTACGCCGTTAAAGGGCGGGGAGTTCAGAGAATGGATGTCGTAAAGGAAGTGCTGTCGGATCAGAATTTCATTGGGGCGATCTTAGGATCGATCGTCTTCATCTTCTTGGGATTCATCTTAAGGAGAAAAGGAATCTTGAAAGACGGGGCCAAGGAAGTATTGAACGTCCTCGTCCTCGACATCGCCATCCCCTGTATGGCCTTCTGCGCCTTCATGAGCGATTTCAAGGAAGAGGAATTCGTAACGAACGTCCTCCTCTTCGTCTACGACCTGGTCTTCTACGTCCTCTTCGTCCTGCTCGGGAACCTGGTCTTTCTTAAAAAAGAAGCGACCGCCAGAAAGATCTACGCCCTCCTTCTCGCCGTAGGCCAGCTCACCCTGTTCTCCATGCCGATCTTAAAGGAAGTCTATGGTTCCGAATCGGGCGTACTGATCCCGACGTCGCTGATGTCGGTCGATTTCCGGCTCGTGGTCTACATCTACGGCTACATCGTCATCAGCGGCCAGAAGATTACCAAAAAGACCTTCCTCCCGGCCATGAAGCGGATCTTCCTGACGCCGGTCATGATCCTGATGCTCTTGGGGTTCCTCATCTGGATTACGCAGGGCGTCTTCCCGAAAGTGAACGTGAACGGGACGGACTATTCCGCTCTGCGCATCGATAAGACCCTTCCGGCCCTCTACGCGGTCTTCCGTTACGGGGATGCGATGGCCACGCCTTTATCGATGTTCCTCATCGGCGTCACCCTCGGTTCGAGCGATGTCCTGACGGCGTTGAAGAATAAGACCGCCTGGATCATCGCCCTCGGAAGGATGCTTTTCGTCCCGGGTCTGTTCTTGGGCCTCACCGTGGGTCTAAAGGCCCTCGGCGTCCTCCCGTTGAACGAAATCCAGCTCGCGGCCTTAGTCATCGGAAACGCCGCGCCGGTCGGGGCGGTCTTAGCCGTCTTCTGCGTCAATTACAACAAGGAATCCTACGTCGCTTCCGATTCAGTCCTGCTCTCGACCCTGCTTTCGGTCGTGACCCTTCCGCTCTATTTCGTCCTGGTCAAGCTTGTCTGTACCCTCCCGATGTTCGCGTAAATAAAAGGATTGCGCGGCGTCTTTCGGAACAAACGTACGCATTTTAACGGATATTTTATGACCGGCTCCTTTCTTGAACGGGGCCGGTCTTTTTCTGCTTCCTTCGTTTTTTTAAAATGAAAGCAGTGGAAGAAAACGGAACAAAGCCCGA
>CAYUFI010000027.1:14826-19161 GCA_964444175.1 uncultured Clostridiaceae bacterium
TATTCTTCGTTTACATCGAAAGGAGCCCTTATGAAAAAGACCAGTTTCCTGCCTCTATTGCTTCTTCCGTTCTCATCCCTGGTCTCCTGCGAGGAAAAGACGTCTCCGTCCGGCTCCGTTACGGAATCGGAGGCCGTTTCTTCTTCGTCTTCAAAGATGAGGGCAGTCCTTTCGACGGGGAAATCGCATGGGATTCTTCGGTTGCGTCTAAAGTCGCCAGGGCGAAAGACGGGGTACAGTGTCTGGTCCGCGTACGCTTATCTTTTCTTTGTATGGAACGGGGTTTCCGGCGTGAAGGACGGGTTTTACTATAAAAAAGAAAGGATGACGCCCCGGCCCTTTAAAAACGAGAAGGAAGAACGTACAATTGCTAGGGAACGAAGAGGATAGAAAAATGGGAGATAAAAAATACTGCAGCCGCTGCGGACACGAGCTTCCGGAAGGAGCTTCCTACTGCCCGAACTGCGGAGCGAAAGTCGACAGCAATTACACGGCGAGTTTCGAGAGCAGGGACCGCTCGAGCGTCTTCACGGACACCTACGATCAGGAGAGCGGGCGGAACCGTCCGGACCAGACCGAGGAACTGCTCCCGCTTGTTTTCGGAATCGTCTCTTTCTTCACCGGAGGCCTTCTCTTCGGCATCCTCGCGGTCTATTTCGCGAACAAGGCTCCGGGAGGAAAATACTCCGGCATCGGAAGGGCGCTAGGAATCCTTTCCATGGTCCTCTGGATCCTGGTCGGCGTCATCTGGTTCATCTACGCCGTCGCTTTGGCCAAGCGGGGAATGGCGTTCCCGATGCGATAAGACGGATATTCCCGGTAAATCTTAGCTGAAATCTACCGAGCGGTCTCTATTCAAAAGGAGACCGCTTTTCTTATCCGTTTCACTTCCTATAGGCGAAAAACATTTTCATCCAAAACAAAAGCGCCGTCCCGTATGGGTTTCGGAACGGCGCCGTCGAATAGAGGAAACAATGGGTACAGGAGAAGGTATTTACTTTCTGTCGGAACGGATCTGATAGACCGTGATTCCTATGCCGCCGAGCATAAAGAAGATGCCGACGGAAAGGACGATCGAGTAGAGGGCGATGTTTCCTTCTCCGTCGGAAAGGACGTCGAGAAGGACCTTCAGTCCGTAAGCGAAGGCGATACCGCCCGAAAGGGCGACCCCGATGCCTTCGAGCCCGACAAGGATTTTGCCTTTATACGAGCTGTAAACCATGTAGACGCCCATCAGGATGTAGAGGATGCATTCCACCATGAGCAGGGCATAGTCCTCGTTCAGATAGACGCCCCATTCGTCCGACGAGCGCGAACGGATGTAGAACACCAGGGAGACGATTGCTCCGACAAGAGCCACGAACGATAAGACGTAACCGGCGATACGGCGCTGTTTCATTTACTTTTCCTCCTTCAGGTCGTTCTCGCTTTCCTTGACGGAGAGCAGGCTGTGGTCCGGAGATAAGATCCACGGAATTCTCCACGCGAGGATGACTAAGATCAGACCGGAGAGAATCGTGTCCGGCAGCATGTAGGCTCCGTTATAGAGCAGGGAATACACCGCGCTTCCGCCGGCGATTTCGAACGAGCTGTCCCCGATGGTCCAAGTCGTGCTCGGCCAGAAAATGACGCCGCTTAAGAAGTGCATCAGGAACTTCATCATACCGCCAAGGAAGCATCCTAAGCTCAGATAGAGCGCCTGCATGCCCTTGGTCTGCGCCTTCTTATAGAGCGGACGGAACAGTCCGGCGAGTCCGGCGACCGGATAGGCCAGCCAGTAATCCAGCGCGACCTGGATGAACGCCTTCCAGGCGTTATCCGCGACCGGGGCGACATAGAATCCCGCGGTCAGCTGCAGCAGGCCGATGATGAGACCGGTCGCTACCCCGGCGATGGTCCCGCGTCTATACGCAACGAAGAAGACGGCCGTCAAAGCGATCCCGAAGCTACCGCCGTTCACGAACAGAGGGTTCGGAATCAGCGACGCGATGAGATCGAGAATGTAACCCAAGGCGGAGAAGACCGCGATTTCGGCCATGACTTGGGTCAGATTCTGTTTCTTTTTTCTTTCTTCCATAAGTTCTCCTTTCATTGACGAAGAAAAAAGTCCGCTAGATATGCCAGCGGACAAAAGAACTTATCATGAATCATTCTTTCCCTTCGCTAGCATTACCTAGATCAGGTCCAGGGTCAGTGTGATGAACACTTTCTCAGCACCTATCGGGTGCTCCCCTAAGATTTGACGTCCCTAATATAGCACAATTCCGCTCTGTTGGAAATAGGGTGGGATCAATGGTCTTTTTTCGATTCGATTACCAATAAGGGCGAACCGGAGAACGTCACCGTCCCTTTAGAAGGAATCTCGTTCGAGACGGTCAGCGAACACGTGTTCTCCAGCAGATAGTTTTTCAACCCGTATTTGAATCCGTCGAGACTCAGTTCCGTCTTTCCGAACGAGAAGAACGAGACATACATGTACCTGTCCTTATTCATCGTGTACGGGGAGCAGGACGGATCAATCCTATAAATCTTAGAAGAATCGTCCAGGATTTCCATTTCGGGATACGTCTTCAGAAGGGAAAGGACGCTGAGGAAATGCTCGATCCGTTTTCCTTGGATTGCCCCGAGCAGGACGAATCTCTTATAACCTCTTTCGGTGAGGAGCTGCAGAACCCCTTCGGTATCCGTCACATCCTTGATTGGATTGAGCCGGACGGTCTCCTTAGCGTGCTTTTCGATGGCTTGAAGCGACTCAACAGGAACCGAATCGAAATCCCCGTACGCCAGATCCGTGCGGATCCCGTTCTCCAAAAGAAGGAGGGCGCCTCTATCGACGCCGGCGACGAAAGCGCCGTCTTCAAAGACGAACTTCGAAAAATCGATGTTGTTTCCGATGACAAGATAAGCTTTTTTCTCCATGAGAAGAGATTACTTCGAAGGGGAGACTTCCGTCCCTTCCTTCTTATCCGCGACCGAGAGCGGGGCGGACGGGGAAGAAGGATCCTGCTTGATCAGGAGCTTTAAGAAAATCGGTGTGACGAACGAGGAGAGGATGATCAGGACCAGCGTGAACGGCATGATTTCCGGCGAGACGATTCCCGCGTCGATGCCTTTCTGTGCGCAGACGATGACGACCTCCGCGCGGGCCATCATGCCCACGCCAATCGTTAAAGAATCGCGGAAGCTGAACTTCGAAATCAAACCGCCACTTCCGGCTCCGATGACCTTGCCGGCGAGTCCAGCCAGAACCCAGCAGATTCCGAACCAGACGAACGAGAGGTCACTGAAATTCAGCGCTCCCGGCTCGTACATGGACAAGGCGATCATCACGAAGAAGACCGGCGTGAAGATCAGGTTCGCCGTCGTGACCGCGCGGTGGTCGATGTAGTGCTTAACGTCGCTTGAGACGGTCGAGAGGATCAGTCCGGCCACGTATCCGCCGGTGATATCTGCAATCTGGAAGAAATGCTCGGCGATATAGGCCCAGAAGAAGCAGAAGGCCAGCGAGAAAATCGGAATGCGGATGTGGTGCGGATACTTATTACCGAGCCAGTTAAAGAGCTTCTTGATGAGGAATCCGACGATGAAGGACAGGGCGAAAAAGCCCAGCATGACTAAGACGATGACCAAGATGTTCAGAGCGGTGTTGTCCGGAACGTAGGTCGTTCCCGAATCGCCTCCGGCCAGAGAAAGGACTAGAGAAAGAAGGATAATGCCGATGACATCGTCGATGATGGCCGCCGAAACGATGGCCGTTCCGAATCTCGAATCGAGTTTTCCGAGTTCCTTTAACGTTGCGACCGTGATGGAGACCGAGGTCGCCGTCAGGATGACGCCGTAATAGATGTTCGAATAGACATTGTCCTTCGGGAAGAACGCCCAGGCGACCAGTCCGCCTAAGACCAGTGGGGCGATGACGCCTAAGCTCGTGATGATCACCGCCGCGAGTCCGACCGAACGGATTTTCTTCAGATCCGTCTCGAGCCCGGCCGTGAACAGGATCAGGACGACGCCGATCTTGCCAAAGAAGTTCAAGCCCTCCTTCGTGTAGTCGTTGAAGAACACTTGCAGGTTGTCCGGAAGGAAGGTCAATAAGCCGATTAGAAGACCCGCGACCAGGAAACCGATGACCTGCGGAAGGTGGATCTTTTCTGCCAGTAAGCCGAAGACCTTCGCGCTAAAAAGAATCAGTGCGAGAGGGAGCAAAATCATATACGGTTGATAATTCGCCGCCGTCTCTGTACTCTCTTCCAGTAATTGCAACATGCCAAAATCCAACATCGTCCATAGCCTCCTCGTATTTTGCCATCAATTATTATACTCATTTTCGGTTTT
>CAYUFI010000028.1:0-18777 GCA_964444175.1 uncultured Clostridiaceae bacterium
CATAGTAAAAACTCCTTTGTGGTAAAGGGATTTTTTGCAAAAAACCGGCATCAAGTGACATTTGATGCCTTTTTTATTGTAACAAACACAAAGCCGGCTTCATACAAAAAGGGGCGGTGGACCCTAATCCAACTTCTTTTCAGAAAGTTGAATTATTTCACAGCCCCGTTTTTTATCTACAGCGTAATTCCCCAAATTTAATAAATCATCACTGTTGGGGTTTGGAGAACCACTCGGCAGCGTCAATGATCCGAATTCCTTCGTAATCCGCTTCGGGTTGATACGTCCTGGCGATAAGAATTTTAGGATACCCGTCCTTGATTTTCAACAATGGGGAGAGCTCTCTTTCTCTGGTATGGGAATCAGAAATATCGTTAGATACCTGAATATAGGTTTTACGACCATCCCTTACGGCCACAAAATCGATTTCACTTTCATAAAGAACTCCGACGTAAACTTCATAGCCGCGTCGGGAAAGTCCGATGCCATCGAGTGTTTCTTCGCTTCCATTCCGCTAAGTGATACCCTGTTGTCACGAAACGAAAGGATTCAAAAGACACTCAAAACCTGCCGCTCTAGCGGGCATAAGGGTTCAACTCCCTTCACCTGCACCAGTAAGGAAGAAGGCCTCCTAGAACGTCCGGGAGGTTTTTGCTTTAAAAAATGCGGGAATCTTCCTTTCTTATTTCCGAAACGGGGAAAGAACGTTTAAAATTGGGATGGATATGCAGCACGGGACACTGTTCGACTACGCCTCCTGGAGAGGGGACATCTCCTTTGAACAGAGCGGGTTCAACGACGTGGACAACCTGGTCTTTTCTTTTTTGACGTACGCCGACTTCCAGAACGTGAAAGTCAGCGAAAAAGAGAATAAGGACGGACTGACCGTGCGGGAATATTACGAAAGGCTCGTAAAAAGCGGCGGATTTCCGAAGGATCTCGACCTTCTGATCCATCTCGACGAGTTCGAACTCCTCGCCAAGACTGCGCGTTTCGGGAACGTCCTCATCAGAAACTACGTCGATATCGTTAAAGACGGCGGTGACTCGGCCACCCAGTTCTCCGCGATGGAATTCTGCTTCGGGAACAACGAACATTACATCGGTTTCCGCGGGACGGACGACTCCGTCGCCGGCTGGAGGGAGGACTGCTCGTTCTTCTATGAAAAAGCCCCGTGCCAGGAGATGGCCCGGGAATATCTCGAGGAACGCATCGTTCCGGGCGGGACGTATTACGTCGGCGGGCATTCCAAGGGAGGGAACCTCGCGATCTACGGCTCGGCCAAGCTCAGCGAAGAAAAATATAAATGGGTCAAAAAGATCTATACGAACGACGCCCCGGGCATCTGCAAGGAAGTCATGGATCCGGGATTTTTGAAAAGAATCGACAGCAAGACCGTGCGGGTCATCCCGACCTACGCGGTCATCGGCATGCTGTTCCCGTATCCGTTCACGGATACGAGAATCGTCCGTTCCCAGGAAAAGGGTTTGATGCAGCACAACATCAAGTCGTGGCTCGTCAGCTCCACCGAGCTCTATACCGCCGAGAAACTCAACGATGAATGCGTCGCGATTGACGAGGCCCTTTCGACGTATCTCGAGGATACGGAGTTTCAAAGCCGAAAGAAGATTGTGGACGACCTCTTCGACGCATTCGACGACTCGGGGAAGAAAAAGACCGTCTCGAGCATCCGTAACGGCGGAATGAAGGAACTTCAGCGCGTCCTTGCAAGCCTCGCGAAGAAGAATCCCGAAACAAAAAAAGCCGTGACGAGGCTTCCGTTCACGTTCTGGTTTGGCAAGACCTTAATGGTCCTGCGCCATATCAAGCCGATCGAATTCCTCGTCAATGACCCGTCCATTCCGCTCGGAGCGGTCCTCGTTTTATTCGGTCTTCTGCTCGTCTTCGTTCCGTTCGCGAGCTTCCCGTACCTCATCGGAGGCCTGTTCGTGGCCTTCACGGCCGTCGAAACGGTCATCCTGTTTTATCTTTTATACGTCAGCCGCTGGAACTGGAAGACCAATATGACGAGAATCTATCTCAACGTGATCCTGGTCGCCCTGTCCGTCTCGTATTTCGTCTCGCCCGCAACGATGGCGGGATTCAGCTGCATCATCTTCGGCATCCTGATGATGGCCCTCTCGTTCACGCTCGTGAACCGGATGATTGACCTCTATTACAAGAACAACGGCCTTTCCTTCGCGATGGCGCTGATCCAGTGCCTCTCCATGCAGACGGTCGGCATCTATTTCATCATCGTCAACGACTATTCGGCCGAGGTCTTCGCGACCGTCGCCGGATGGATCTTCGTCGGACTCGGGGCCTTCCGCGTCCTCGACGGCGTCACCGAACTGATTCGGAACCATATCAAGAGCAAACAGGAATAAGGATCTTTTTTCCTTGCCCGCCCATGTACCATACATTTCATTTTTGACTATATCCGATTGCGTATCTTAAGCCGGATGCATTTCCGGTTTTTTCTCATTTGAAAAAAAATATTTGGATAAAACAGGTCATTTTATCGACTTTCAGTCCAAAATTTTAGAAAATTGTATTGCATAAATAGTTATCAAACTATTGTGTAAGCCTTTTCTCGAATATAAAATACGCAATAGACTTAAACTCAAATGCAATTCCTTATAAAGCCGTTCTTCCTTAAAAATAGAGGTAGATAAAACAGATCGCCGGAATCTTAAAAGGTTTCGCTTTTCCGTTTTGTCGGTTTTCTTAAATTCAGGAGGAAAGAAACAGATGTTTAAGAAAAAGAATGTCTGGCTCGGTCTCTCCGTCACGTTCGCGGCCTTACTGACCGCTTCGATCGGGACGAGGGAAGTGCTGGAGTCCCAGCGTTCCGCCATCGATTCGTATCTGAAGACGCAGAGCCGCGTCGTCGTCTCGGATCCGAACTCGGGCGAGAAACTTTATTCGACTTATGTTTTGGACGACAAGTATCGCGACGCGAACGGGCACACGAATACGGACGCCCTCGTTGCCGCGCACAAGGACATCGGAGAACGCATCGAGGAAGAAGGAGCCGTCCTTTTGAAGAACACGGCCTCCGCGCTTCCGTTAAAAGGGAAAGGCAACGTCACACTGCTCGGACTGAAGAGTGCCGGCGGAGCCATGGCCTTCGGCGCGACCGCGGGTCCGGAAGTCGCTTCCGACCAGAACGTCGATCTTGCCACAGCTTTGACCGAACGCGGATTCGGCGTCAACCCGACGATGAAATCCGTCTACGACACGCTCGCGGCCGATACGAGATTCGTCTCCAAACATACCCAGATGGGCCAGTCCGCGACCGACGCCCCGAACATGATTCACGGTTCGTTCTCCGGCACGAAGCCCGGCCATGAATCGAAATACATCCCGGTCGAGCCGACTCTTGCAGACCTCGAAAGCGTGAACGCGAATTACAAATCTTCCTTCGATAATTACAAGGACGCCGCCATCGTCGTGGTCGGACGTCCGACCGCCGAATCCGGCGACTACTATCCGGGTGCGACCGGCGTCGACCAGTCGACCGGCGCGCGCAACGCTCTCGCTTTAACCGATGACGAACGCGCGATCATCAAGCTGGCCGAAGACAAGTTCGACAAGGTCATCGTGCTCGTCAACACGAACTCCCCGATGGAAATCGAAGAGCTCAAAGACGACGAAAGGGTCGACGCGATGCTCTGGATCGGACATCCGGGCAACTACGGAACCTACGGCATCGCCGACATCCTCTCGGGCGCAGCGAATCCGTCGGGCGCCCTGCCGGACACCTACGCTTCGGACTCGACTTCGTCCCCGGCCATGCGGAACTTCGGCGTCCGCGCCTATTCCAATCCGGACGAAATCAAAGCCGACGCTTCTTCGGGCACGTCGAATCCGGGCGATTACTTCCTCATCGAAGCGGAAGGCATCTACACCGGATACAAATATTACGAAACCCGTTACTTCGATGCGGTTCAGAACGTCCATAACGCCTCGTCCAAGACCGGCGCGTTCGATTCCAAGGACGGCTGGAACTACGGCGAGGAAGTGACCTATTCGTTCGGATACGGTTCTTCCTACACCACGTTCTCGAAGACGCTCGATTCGCTCGAAGTTTCGAAGGACCGCAAGACCGCCACGGCGAAAATCACCGTCAAAAACACGGGTAAGTTCGCCGGAAAGACTCCGGTCGAACTCTTCGTCCAGGTCCCGTACATCGAAGGCGGAGTTGAAAAGTCCGCCATCCAGCTCGCGAACTACACCAAGACCAAGGAACTCGCCGCTGGGGAATCCCAGACGGTCGAAATCAAAGTCGACATGCAGAACGTCGCTTCCTACGACGAGAAGACCGCCAAGACCTGGATCCTCGACGCGGGAACCTATTTCTTCGCGGTCGGTAACGGCGCGCACGACGCGCTGAACAACATCCTCCGCAAACGCTCGATTTCCGGAGCGGACGGAGAAGGGGAAGAGAACACGGTCCTCTCCTGGACGCTCGAAGAAAAAGACGATAAGACCTTCGCGACGTCGAAAGCCGGCGCGTCGGTCACGAACCGCCTCGATAACGCCGACTGGAATTTCTGGGGTGGGGAAAAGGTCACCTACCTCTCGAGAAGAGACTGGGAAGGAACCTGGCCGAAAGAATACGACAAGCTCACCGCGACGAAGGAGATGTTCAAGTATCTGAACAACAACTTCTACGACCTGCACAAGGACGACGACGTTTCCAACATCACCTGGAACGCTAAGAACGGCCTGACGTTCTCCCAGATGAAGAACAAGGACTTCGACGATCCGTCCTGGGATCTCTTGCTGGACCAGCTAGATCTGCAGGAAGCCTGCAACTTCATCACCTATGGGAACCGCAACTACCATTCGGTGAAATCCATCGGGTTCGCCGGCGCCAAGCTCACCGAAAACGGCCCGGTCGGCTATGCCGGCTCGCTCTACGGAACGATGTCGAACAGCCAGAATCCGTACTGCATCGGCGAAGGCGACAAGAACGCTTCGTACAAGACGAACACGCTCGCGTCCCCGACGACCATGGCGGCGACCTGGAACAAGGAACTCCTGCACGAGGTCGGCGTCTTATGGGGCAACGACTCCTTGGTCGCGAACCTGCCGGTCCTCTGGGCTCCTTCAATCAACCTGCACCGCACTCCGTATAACGGAAGAAGTGGCGAATACTTCTCCGAGGATCCGGTCCTGACCGGAACCCTCGCCTTGGAAGAAACGGTCGGCGCGAAGAGCAAGGGCCTGATTGTCACGGTCAAGCACTTTGCCTTCAACGACCAGGAATCCAATCGGGACGACGTCTCCCCGTATATGACCGAGCAGAAAGCCCGCGAGAACGAACTCCGCGGCTTCCAGATCACCTTCGAAGGCGATAAGAGAGGCAAGGCCCTCGCAGTCATGACCGGTTTCAACCGCGTCGGGCCGGTCTACGACGGCGCCCACACGGGCCTGATGCAGAACATCCTGCGCCAGGAATTCGGATTCAAGGGTTACGCGGTCTCGGACTTCCTCGCTGCGGAAATGACGTTCAAGGAAGCGGTCCTGGCCGGCACGACGAATTTCGACGGCATGGGCTATACGAACCGCTTCGCCGGCGGAGCCTACTACTGGACCGTCAAGGACGAGAACGGAAATCCGGTCCCGTACGTCACGGACGATTCGAACATGTTCGCTAAGGACGCGAACATGCAGAAAGCCATCCGTCAGGCCATGCATTACTCCTTATACACGCTGTCCCAGTCGAACATGATGAACGGCTACAACGCCACGACGCATACGGAAGAACGGATGACCTGGTGGAGAGCCACCGCGATCGGTCTGATTGCCGGCACCGCCACCGGACTCGGCGTCTCGGTGATCTTCTACGCGGTTACCCAGCTCAAGCCGGTTCTGGCCAAAAAGAAGGAGGACAAGTAACATGTCGGTCATGAAAAAACTGCGCGTCTCGAACTATCTCCTGATCGCCGCAATCGTCTTCGGTATCGTCGGGATGGTCTTCATCAATCAGTCTTCGGAAGCCAACCCGACCTACGCCCTCGGGAACATCGGGACGGTGAACACGCTGTTCGTACTCTCGTGGATTCTCTTCGCGGGAGCCGAGCTCGTCGCCTGGTTCTGCGGAAAGAAGTTCCATCTCGATATCATCGCCGACGCGATGCTCGTAATCGGAGCAATCTTAACCGCAGAGGCCCTGATCATCGAAATCGACACCCGGACGACCCTGATGGGTTACGTCTGGTTCTCGAACCTCGAATCCGGAAACCCGAGCGCTGTCGCCGCGCTCACGTACGCGCTCCGCTCCTGGATCTTCACGGGCGTCTCGCTCCTTTGCGTCTGCGTCGCCGCTTTCTTCGGCCTCGGCAGAAAAGAAGAAAAGAAGCCACTCGAAGCCCGGTAAGACACTTAAAAGACCGTCGGAACCTCGCTGTTCCGGCGGTTTTCTTATGCATCAAATAATACAATTCCCTTGAAACGGTCTACCGGGGTTTCGAATAATCCTCGGCCGGAGAATGACCGATGTTGGACAGATACGCGCGGTAGAACGTCGAATACGTGCCGAATCCGACCTGGCGCGCGGCTTCCTTGGGAGAAACGCCTTTTCTTAAAAGGAAGGACGCCTGGATGCATTTTCGCGTATTGATGTAACTGAGCGGGGAGACGTGCAGGTTCTTCCGGAACTGGTTCGAGATGGAAGGAACCGAATAGGAGAACTGCTCGGAGAGTTCTTCGAGTGTGATCTTCCTCGACAGATTGGTCTCGATATAGAGCAGGATGCGGTCGATGACCTCGGATTCGGAAACGCCTTCGGTCGGCTCGATATTCAGGAGTTTCAGCAGGACCGATTCGGCCTGGCACAGAAAGAGGGTTTCCTCCTCGTCGAACGGGCATTTTAAGGAAGCGAAGCGCTCGCCTTCCTCGATGAGCTTCTCCATGTTCTTCCGGAAGGAATAGAACGGATGGAGGGTATCGATTCGTGAAGAGTCGAACGGTTCGGGAAGATCCTTGAGGCGGAAATTCAGAACGTACCGCTCGTATTCCATCCCCGGATGGATTTCGACGAAATGGTACGAGCCTGGGGAGACGAAGACGAGGTCGCCCGGCTGCAGGTGGCGAACGGAGTTCTGCACGTGGAAATTGACATCCCCGCGCATAAGAAAGAGCATCTCGCAGTTCTCGGGATGGTAGTGTTTTCGGAAAAATTCGGAACCTTTTTCCTGTTTTTCGGGCTGTCCGGTCATATGGCCGAAATAGCAGTTCTTGCCGATATGCTGAAACATAAGTGGAAAAGCTTTCTATTTAAAGGATAACCGAAAAAAGGGAGGCACGGGTATAGTCCGGGTCTCCCATCTCTGAAATTGAAAAGCGGAAAGTAAGAAAGGGAATCCCGCCGTTGAAAACGAACCGGTATTCCGACCCGGTCCTTCCGTCTCAGTTCGTAAGTCCTACTGACTGCTCCCACGGACTTGCCTGTGGGAGCAATCAGTTCAATGCGGTGTTCCGCAAATTCACGGGTCTTTCCCCGAGGGAATATAGGGAGAAATGCCGCGAAGGGGATAGGTAGGCGTTTTGGGGGAATCCCTGTTCTTTTCCATTCTCCGCCTTTATAATGGGAACTTGCGTAAAGGAAACAGCAATCCAGTATGAATAGAGAAACAAAGCAGGAAAATCGTGTGAAAACGGAGCAGGATCAAAGAAAGAAAAAGAGAAAGTTCCGGATCATCTTCTTCTCGGTCTTTCTCGTTCTCGTTCTGATCATCGGAGCGTTCTTCATCTATCTGAGTGTCTATTCGAAAGCGGATGAAACGTGCGACGGAGCCCTTTCTTCGGACGCGGACGTCACAATCACCAAAGAAAAGGACGGTTATTTCTTCGACGGGAAGAGCTCGGACGACCTGATCCTGTTCTATCCGGGCGCGAAAGTCGAGACGAAGGCGTACGCCCCGTTATTAAGAAGGATCGCCGAAGAGAGCGCGGACGTCTACCTTTTCGACATGCCGTTCCATATGGCCTTCTTCGGGCTGAACAAAGCGGATAAGATCCGGGATAAGAAGGAATACGCGCATTACTACATGGCCGGGCACTCCCTCGGCGCGGCGATGGCCGGCGTCTATGCCGCGGATCATTTGGATGAATACGACGGGCTGATCTTCTTAGCCGGCTATCCGACAAAAGACCTCCATAAGGAAGGCTTCGCCCTTTTAAGCGTCTACGGGACAAACGACATGGATCCGGATTCGCTCCAAAAGAATCCGCAGTACCGTCCCGACGACTACACAGAAGTCGTTATCGAAGGCGGAAACCATGCGAACTTCGGAAATTACGGGGTTCAGAAAGGCGACGGGATTGCGACCATCGCCAGGGAAGAACAAATCGAGTAGGCTAGGAAATTGAAGAGAATCTTCAATTTCCATCGCCTCTCACACCACCCATCATGCCGTTCGGCAATGGGCGGTTCAGTCCGAATTCAGACATTGTCTGTTGTCTTTTCTCCTTTCCGCATCCATGTAGATTGTCCTATATTTCTTATGTTCTTCACCAAGGATACGCCTTGATTTGTAACCGGTGTCGGACTCCAGCACGGAACATACATTCGAATCGACAAATCGGATTGTTCGGCCCTTCCCTGTTTCCAGGTACTATTGCCTCTGCTGACTCCTCACACTTCGATTTTCTAGGTGCTACCCTGTGTGAGGCCTCATGGGATAAGTCATTGCTCTTTCCTCGTCTACCCTTGTGATTTACGCCATGGAGTTACGTTTGTCTTTTGGGTTCGTTGCTTCTGGCCAACTCGCCCGTCCATAACGCCTTAATATCACATTTCTGTTCGTAGGGCTACGATTTCGCTATCACTTCTTTTCACGCTCCGTCACCGGTCTACGCTTTGTGAGTCGCTATCTAGTTCGTCGACAACTACGCCTATTGGGACTTTCACCCTAGAGCAATGGCATGCCCATCATACCAGAAAAAGACCGCCGAAGCGGTCTCCTCGTTCATAGCGAAACACGAATAATTACGATAACTTCGCGACCGCGTTCGGATCGATTCCGCCGTTCCCGAGCTTCTTGTAAATGATGACGAAGGAAGGGATGATGACGATCGCCGCGGAGAAGATCCAGGTGATCGGGTCGGCGGCGCAGACAATCGCGTAGGAAGGCAAGCTCGCCTCGGATGTAATCGGGGCGCCGTTCACGATTTGAGGAAGGAACGTGCAGACCACGACTCTCGTGATCAGTTCGGAGATGCCGCCTAAAAGCGGGAAGAGCGGCTTGCCTAAGCCCTGGATCGTGTTCCGTCCGAGATAAATCATGCCCAAGACGAAATAGAACGGAAGGCTGACGTAGAGGTACATGTTCCCATAGACGAGAGACTGCTGCGTTACCTTGTCCGAAGCCAAGAAGACATACTGGTACGCCCCGTTGATTGTGAAGAGCAGGCCGACGGCCATCAGGAATAAGGCCAGCGCCGTCATAATCTCGAATCCGACGCGGAAGCCGTCTTTGATGCGGTCGACCTTGTTCGCGCCCTTGTTCTGCGAGACGAACGTCAGCATGCCCATGCCGACCGCGTTGAGGAAGTTCATCAGAAGGCCGGAGAACTTGTTGGAGACCCCATACCCGATCTGGGCCGGATTGTTCAGGACGGTCATGCCGTTCGGCGCGATGTCGAAAGGAATGATGGCGGCCTGCATGACGACCACGCCGATATAGAGGATCGAATACTGGAATCCGAGCGGGAGACCGAACCAGAGGTGTTTGGCGAGATATTTCCCGTCGATCTTCATGTCTTCCTTCCGGATGCGGAGCTTCGGATAGCGCGCGTAGGCGTAGATGAACGCCCCGAGGGCGGATAAGAACTGCGAGATGACGGTCGCGTACGCCGAACCGGCGACGCCCCAGTTCAGAGGGATGATGAAAAGCAAATCCAAAAAGACGTTCAGGACCGTCGAGAAGACGAGGAACAGGAACGGGATGAACGAATCCCCGATCCCGCGCAAAACCGACGTGATAAGGTTATAGAACATCTGCGAGAAGATTCCGAAGACGAACAGGATCGCCATATATGTCTTCGCGGATTCGTAGATGGCCTGCATGTTCTGATCCTCGGCCGACGGGGAAATCTTCAGGACGGAAAGCATGAAGTCGATCGAGAAGTACGCCGCGACGGTAAGAATAGCTGTGAACGCGAGGGACAGGACGATCTGGATGAAGAAGGAACGGCGCATCCTGGATTCGTCGTTCGAACCGACCGCGTCAGAAAGGAGGGTGGAGAAACCCGCCGTCAGTCCGCTCGTGAAGGTCAGAACGAGGAAGGTCATCGGAACCGCGTCCGAGACGCCCGTGATCTCGTTGGCGGAAAGATTCTGTCCGACGATGATCGAGTCGGTCAGGGAATACAGCTGCTGGAAAACCATCGAGAACATGATTGGGATGAAGAACGGAATCATGACTTTGATGATCTTGCCCTGGGTCAAGTCGACCGGATCGAATAATTTCTTGAAACGACGGAAGAGATTCATAAATGAGCGCCTATCCTTTTTTGGCGGATATTACTATACATCGGCGCGGAGGAAATGAAAGAAGAAAATGCTTTCTTTTCATAAAAATGATAATGGAAAGAAAATATATTCATAGAGACTTGAAAAGGATTTACATTCCTTGAACCGTGAATCATTCTTTTCCTTCTTTTTCCGTTCTAAACGGAAGAAGGAATCTCCGTTATAATAAGGAAAAGAAAAGGACGGAAAACGGTTATGGGAAAGAAAGTGAAGTTCGGAAAGAAAGAAGTCTCCTCGGTCGTCTTGGGTCTGATGAGAACGCAGAATTTAAGCGAAAAAGAACTCGAGGACGTGCTCGACACGGCCTACGGCGCGGGTATCGACATGCTCGACTGCGCCGACATCTACGTCAAAGGCCAGTCGGAGGAGCTTCTCGGCGAAGTCTTCTCGAAGCGTCCGGATTTAAGACAGAAGTTCTTCTTGCAGGACAAATGCGGAATCGTCAAGGAGTCGAAGGATCTCGTCTATTACGATTTTTCTAAAGGGCACATCCTCTCCTGCGTCAATCAAAGCCTCGAGCGCCTTCATACGGACCACCTCGATTCGCTCCTGCTCCACCGCCCGGACGCGCTGATGGAACCATCGGAGATTCAGGAGACCTTCGAACAGTTGTACACGGAAGGGAAAGTCCTGAGTTTCGGCGTGTCGAACTTCAATCCTGCCATGATTGAAATGCTTCAAAAGGGCGTGAAATTCCCGCTCATCGCCGACCAGATCCAGCTTTCCTTAGGCCACGCGGGCGCCTTCGCGTCCGGTTTCGAATTCAACATGGATACGGAAGTGTCCCCAACTAGAGACGGAGGCATCCTCGAATACTGCCGCGCGAACGGAATCGTCATCCAGGCCTGGTCGACCCTGCAGTACGGATTCATGGAAGGAAGCATCCTCGACGGAAAGAAATTCCCGAAGCTCAACAAAGTCCTCGAACGGATCGGAGAAGAAAAAGGCGTCTCAAAAGCTACCATCGCACTGGCGTGGATATTGCGTTATCCGGGCCCCGTCCAGGCCATCACTGGTTCGATGAATCCGGTTCACATCCTCGAAACGGCAAAAGCCATGGACACGGAGATTTCTCGCCGCGAATGGTACGAGCTTCTCACCGCCTCGAACGGACGGGTCTTACCGTAAATTCGGAAATGAACGGAATATATCCGTTAAAATCCTGTTAATTTTTGTCTTTTTATAAGAGAGAAATATTCATTTCCTTCGCCTTTTTCCGGTCTTCGTCCGGCCAGACGGAAGGCTGGACCTCCCCGATATGGGCCTTTTCGAGATAGTACATACAGAGCCGGGACTGCCCGATTCCTCCTCCGATGGAGTACGGCAATACGCCGCGCAGGATGTTTTGGCTGAACGGGGAGGAGAGTTTTTGTTCCTCGTGTTTATACGCGGTCTGTTTTAAAAGGGCATCCGCGTCGACCCTTATACCCATCGAGGAAATCTCGAAAGCGCGGTCCAGTAACGGATTGTAAAGGAGAATGTCCCCGTTGAGGTTCCAGTCGTCGTAGTCCGCCGCGCGCCCGTCGTGGGGAAGACCGTCCTGAAGTGGCCAGCCGATGCGGAAAAGGAACACGGCTTTCTTTTCCCGCGCAATCCGGTTTTCCCGTTCCTTTCTCGAAAGATCCGGATAGTTCTTTTCGAGCTCTCCGGTCGAAATAAAGGAGATTTCTTCCGGGAGTTTTTCTCCAAAGCACGGATATTTCCGGTTCACTTCCCGCTCTTCCGAAAGGACGCAGGCGTAAATCTTTTTTACGATGGAGAACAGGAAATCCGGAGTCCTGTCCTCTTTCAAGATGACCCGTTCCCAGTCCCACTGGTCGACATAGACCGAATGGAGGTTATCGAGATCCTCGTCCCTGCGGACCGCGTTCATGTCCGTGTAGATGCCTTCGCCGTTCCCGAATCCGTATTCGTAAAGGGCGTTTCTCTTCCACTTCGCCAGAGACTGGACGATCTGGATTTCCCCTTCTATGTCCTTCGCGTCGAATTCCACTTTCCGTTCCGTCCCGTTCAGATCGTCGTTGAGACCGGTGTCTTTCAAGACGAAAAGCGGTGCGGACACCCGGGAAAGATTCAGCGCTTCCGCGAGCTTTTTCTGAAACCCGTCTTTAATGAACTTGATGGCTTTCTGGGTCTCTTTTAAAGAAAGCCTGCTCTGATAGTCTTTTACTTCAAAAATCATGTTTTTTTCCTTTCCGAACGGAATAGTTCCATTATACGCTTCCTTGCGGGAAAGGAAGAAGTTCTTCCGGAAAAAGGGAAAAGTGGACCAGGAAGAAATCCGTTCATGCGTAAGGAAAACGATTTTAAACTACCGGGTTCCTCCTTCTCCGTTGCGTTTCCCTTTTCTTCCGTTATTCTTGAATCGGGGATGTTTTCTTTTCTTTGGGGAAGAAAGACATTCCGGAACGGAGGGAACAAAATGTCGGAAAAAGATTTCACGGCCGATCAAAGAATGAAGATCCTCGAAAGAAGTTTCGACATGATGGAGGAAATTCTTTTAAAGAAAGAATACAAGTCCAAAGAAGAAGTGCTGGAGGAGATGAAAAAGAAAGCCCTGAAACTGGATAAAGACGATTCCGTGCCGGAAGTCGAGAAGCGCGCGGCCATGGGCGCCTACCGGAAACTCGAAGGCCTGACCTACGCGGAAATAAAGGAAATCATCGATACCCTCAAATAAACGAAAAAAAACCATCTCCCATAGGAGAGGGGGATGGAAGAAACGCTTCGTTAGAAAGGCGGACCGGATTACATCAGCTTCCGGAAGAGAGCCTTGACTTCGTCCTGAGTCGCTTCACGCGGATTGCCCGGATAGCAGGCGTCTTTGAGCGCGTCGCGGGAAAGGCTGTCGAGGTCTTCCTCGCGGATTTCCGGGCACTTGGCCTTGATGCCGACATCCTCGCCGAGTTTATGGACCGCTTCGATCGCGGCCTTTTTCGCCGCCGCGACGTCGCCCTAGACGTTCTCGATGGTCGGGTTCGGTTGGATGTTCGAATAGATTTCATACGCGATTCCGGCTTTATCCAAGAGATCCGTCACCTTCTTCGTGACGCCGTACTTGATTAGACCGAGGTCGGAGCAGACGAGGGCTTTCTTGAATCCCCGGGCTTTCGCCTCGGTCGGGATTTCCTGAATCGCCCCGTGTCCGTGATACGAAACCTCGTTTAAAACAAAACGGTTGGCCATAAAATCGATTTCTCCTTTCTTAATTTTTTACGCCACATCCGTTATACAGGTATGAAATCGCTTAGAGCCATTCAGTTTTAAAATATTCAAAATCCGCCCGCAGGCGGATAAAAAACGGAAAGACCGGTTTACTTCGCGTACACCCTGTAGAGCATGTAGTTCCGCATCCTTTTAGGAAGGGAATGGTAGATTCCGGCTAAAAAGCGGTCCTTCGCCCCGACGCTTTTCGAATACGGCATTCTCTTCTTCTTACTGACTTTCAGGACTTTCTGAGCGATCTTGACCGGCTCGATTCCGTTCTGCTCGTCGTGCGCGACGGAGGCGAGGCAGCGGCCGAACGCTTTCTTATACGGGGAATCCGGCGCGACGCGGTCCGCCTTTCTCGACGCAGTGAAATGCGTCTTGGCGTCGCCCGGCTTGATCGAGCAGATCTGGATAGAGTACGGATAGACTTCCGGGCGCAAAGCGTCGAAGAGCATGTCCATGGCCGCTTTCGAGGCGGAATAGAAGCTCTGGAACGGGAGAGGGATCACTCCCCCAATCGAGGAGGTGTTGATGATTTTCCCGTATCCCTGTTCGCGCATGGACGGGAGGACGGACTTAGCGACTAAGAACGCCCCGAAGAAAGAGACCTGCACCTGTTTCCGCGCGTCTTCTACAGGCGTCTCCTCCACCGGACCGAAGATGCCGAATCCGGCGTTGTTGATTAGGATATCGATATGCCCGTAACGCTGCAAAACGTTCGAAACGCAGCTTTTTACGCTCTTTTCATCGGAGATGTCCCCGTACTGGTGGTAGATTCCTTCGTACGAGAATTCCTGGTTCGAGATCCCGCAGACGGTGTCCCCGTTCTTTAAAAACAGCTTCGCCATCTCGAATCCGAATCCGGAGCTCTCCCCGGTGATGAGGACGACTCTGCCGGTCTTCTTATACGCTTCTTTCTTGTTCATGGATGAATTTTCCTTTCGGTTCTGTTCTTATTCTAATCCCTTTCTGAGAAAAGGGGGTCCGTTTCCGGACCCTGTGCTTTCTTCGGAAACGTACAGAACGTATAATGGAAGCAGGAAGAAAAAGACCATGGAACTGCTTCGGATCGATACGAAATGCTGCCTGACCTGCCAGAGCTACGTGACCGAAAGGACGGTCTCTTTCGACGAATCCGGAAGAAGAGCCGTGATCTGCGACCCGGACGAAGGCATCTGCACCGACGGGGACCGGTATAACAAAAAGAGGAAGCCGGCGGAATGCTGCCGCCGTTACCGCAGATGGAACACGCTCGACGTCGTCCTGCGCAAAGAGAAGATGCAGAGAGGAATTTTAAAAGAAAATCGGAACTTCGAATCCGGCACGACCTATGTCCCGAGGGCGGAAAGGAATCCTGTTCAAAGCGCTCCGGAAACAAAGGATCCGAAAGAAAATCCGGCCGGAACGGAGAGTTTGTCGGATCTGAAGAGCGGGCTTTTGAAAGCCTTCCGGAATCTGACCGGCGGCGAAACTCCGGCGAAGGAGAATTCTTCTCAGCCGAGAATCAACGGACGGACTCAACTGGAAAAAGGGAAATCCTCCCTCCATACGGGGCTGATTGTATTTATCTTCGTTTTCTTTCTGCTCTTCTTTTTCCTCGGAATCATCCTTCCGGCGATTCTGGGGTAGGCGCTAGCGCTTTTTTTCCGTATAATCCCCCGCTTTTTTCTTTTCAAGCCCAGCTTCTTATCATTTTTCTTTCCGAAACGGAAAGAAACCTTTAGAATAGGTTTATCCTAATATTTAGAAAGGAAAAATGATTTTATGGATTCACAGAAGAAAGTCCGGATTCAGGACGATCTCTACCAGTACGTCAACGGTCCCTGGATCAGGAAGGCCGTCATCCCGGGAGACAAACCACGCGTCGGAGGATTCGCCGACCTGGATTCGGAAGTCGAGAAGATCCTGAAGAAGGATTTCCGCTCGATGAAGAGCGGAAAGAAGGAGATTCCTTCTTCCTACGTCGGAGAAGCTTTGAAGCTTTATAAGATCGCGCGCAACGTCAAGAGAAGAAACAAGGACGGCATCAAGCCGGTCGAGAAGGATCTGGAGTTCGTCCGTTCGTTAAAGGACATCCCGTCGTTCAACAGGAAGCTTTCGAAGCTCATCCTCGAAGGCTACCCGCTTCCGTTCTCGCTCTCGGTCACCGAGAACATGCGCAAGCCGACCGAGTACTGCCTGATGCTCGGAGGTCCGAGCCTGATTCTCCCGGACACGACCTATTATCAGGAAGCACAGAAGCAGAGCAGGGAAGCCTTGATCGGGGTCTATTCCTCGATGGTGAGAAAGCTTCTCGCCTATACCGGGTTACCGAAAGAAGAACAGGAAGCGTATCTGAAGGACACGCTCGCTTTCGATGAAAAGCTCGCTACCGTCGTCAAATCCCAGGAAGAGTGGAGCGACTACATCGCCTGCTACGAACCGAAGCCGTTGCTCTCGGTCACAAGAAAGCTCGCCCCGGTCAAGTTCTTACGGGCCTTGAAGAAGATTTACGGGGACAAAGTTCCAGAAGAAATCATGGTCGCCGAACCGCGTTATCTCGATCATTTCAAAGAACTGTTCACGCCGGAAACCTATCCGCTCTATCAGCACTGGGCGTACGTGCAGCTATTGACTTCGAGCACGGCCTATCTCTCGGAAGAACTCCGCGAGATCGGTTCGGTCTACGGACACACGCTGCAGGGCATCCAGAAGAACGTCGACATCGAGACGCAGGCCTACCGCCTGGCAAGCCGCTTCTTCTCCGAGCCGATCGGCCTCTATTACGGAGAGACCTACTTCGGCGAAGAGGCCAAGAAGGACATCACCTCCATCGTGCACCTGATTATCAAGACGTACGAGAAGAGGATCCGCGAAAACACGTTTTTAGCGGAACAGACCAAGGAAAAGGCCATCCTCAAGCTCGAAAAGATGACCATCAACATGGGTTATCCGGACAAGGTCGACAAGAAGTACGACCTGCTCAGGGTCTCCCCGCGCGACAGCCTCTACGGGGCGGTCGGGAAGCTCATCGCCACCGAGCTGAGCTACAGCTTCGGCCAGCTCCACGAACCGGTCGACCGGACCGTCTGGCCGATGCCGGGCCACATGGTGAACGCCTGCTACAACCCTTCGGCGAACTCGATCACATTCCCGGCGGCCATCCTGCAGGCTCCGTTCTACAGCATCAAACAGTCCCGTTCGCAGAACCTGGGTGGAATCGGCGCGGTCATCGGGCACGAAATCTCCCACGCGTTCGACAACAACGGCGCGCAGTGCGACGAGACCGGCGCGATCCACAACTGGTGGACCAAGCACGACTACGAGGAATTCAGAAAGAAGACGCAGGCCATGATTGAGGAATTCGACGGGATCGAATACCACGGCGGCAAGGTCAACGGCACGCTCGTCGTCAGCGAGAACATCGCCGATAACGGCGGCATGGCGGTCACGCTCGAAATTATGGACGGCATGGAAGAGAAGGATTATAAGGAATACTTCAAGAACTGGGCCAGAGTCTGGTGCAACAAGTCCCGCGAGGAATTCATCCGTCTCCTCTTAACGATCGACGTCCACTCCCCGGCGGAGCTCCGCGCGAATATGCAGCCGCGCAACTTCCACCAGTGGTACGAAGCCTTCAACGTCAAACCGACGGACAAGATGTATCTCGCCCCGGAGAAGCGGGTCGTCATCTGGTAATTTCTCTCCGATTCAACCCATAAAAAGCGGACCCGGTCAAAGGATCCGCTTTTCCCGTGAAAGAAAACTCAGCGGTAGAAACTCCGAAGAATCTCCATGAACTGTTTCAGGGATTCCCTACGGTCGTTCTGATGGGCGCATAAGACGCAGGGGATGGTCTCTTTGCATTCGAAGGGAATCCAGGAGAACGCCCCGGTCCTGTCGTCGAGGAAGTCCGGGCTGAGGACGACCGCGCGTTTCGACGCCACATAGGTCAAAGACATGTCGTGGCTGTCGGAATTCATGTAGGAACACCCGCTTTCGCGGATGGCCCGGTTCTGCACTTTCTCTAGAGGCGCCTAGGAAGGCCCGCCGACCATGAGAGTCCTGTCTTTCAGATTCGAGGGGACGATGAGTTTTTTTTCGAGAGCGGATTGTCGTTCCTTACGACCAGGCAGATATGACTCTCGTAAAGCGAATAGACAGCGACTTCCGGGCCGTGCTGGTGGGGGACCTATCCGATGGCGGTCTTCTCTCTAGGAGCGTCTGGATTTTACCGGGAAGGCCGTCTATCCTGTGATGACCCACGAAGGCTCGGGACTGGATTCGGCTCCTTCGGCTTTAAGAAAACACTGCCGCAGAGCGGATGTTGGAGTTGGACTGTCTGTCCGCGGAGGGGACGCCCCCTATTCCGAAGAGCGAATCCGGAACTAGGCGAAAAAGAATCTCATGCAGTAAATTTTTTTCTTGAATGGATCGTCGGACGCCGATCCGGTCGTACCCGTTCCGCCCGGCGTGATGACCGTACCGGAAGACGAAGCCGAATAATAGAGGACGCCGGAGTTGCTCTGTCTCCAGAAGGAATAGGCGATATCGTCCGTCGCCTTCCCCGTGATGGAGAAGACCGCGCTCGAAGCCGTATAGGCGGAGTCCCCGATCTTGACGAGGGTCCCCTCGGAGTTGGCGATTACGAAATCAATCTTCTCGATGGAGCCTTCGATGTCGGCGGAACTGCCGTTCTGGCCGAGGTCCAGATACCAGATGTAGACGCCTTTCCCGCCCCCCCTGGTTGGTCACGACATATTCTACGTTGTCCTCGACATCCTTTTTTGTGACCGTCTTTTCCAGAACATAGGCGATGTAGTTCTTTTTCATATCCGCCGCTTTGGGGCTGGACGCCTTATCAATCCCGTCGATGCGGGAAACGCTGGACGGATCCGGAAGCCTGTTAGTGTCCACGCCGATTGCAACCGTTCCCGTATCCTTCCATCCGGTCGTCAGATCTCCCGGGGTGGAGCGTTCCAGTTTGCGGAGGGAGAAATTATAGTCCGAACTGTCTGCGACAAGGACGAAGCGGAGCGTAC
>CAYUFI010000029.1:0-18622 GCA_964444175.1 uncultured Clostridiaceae bacterium
CCGGGCACCATTCGCTGGACAAAAACGCTTGATGCATCGCTGCATCAAGTTTTTTATATTTTTCTGAATCCGTCCGGGGAGTTTTTTCCGTATTTGGCCCCGATTGTCCTTGAACCGGAAAGCTCTGAAAAATCCGTTAATTTCCGCTTGACTCTCTTCCAATCATTCGTGAACTTCTTTCGGGACGGAATCTTTTCCGAATCCCTTTCCCTTTCCTTCCCTAATGTATATGGGATGGAAAAGAGCTTTGTCTGCCCGCGCTGCGGAAACGCGGATCCGCGCTACATCGGGTACCGAAACGGGAAACCTTACTGCCGCAAATGCATCTCCTTCTCCGGAAGAGAGGTCCAGGAGAAAAAGAAAGACACGTCGTTTCTCCGCCTTTCCTTATCGTATCCGCTTTCTCAAGAGCAGGAGAAAATCTCAAAAGGCGTCCTGAAGAACCTGAAGGCCGGTCACGATTCGCTGATCTACGCCGTGACCGGGGCGGGCAAGACGGAACTCGTCTACGCCTCAGTCGAGTATGTCCTGAAGAGGAACGGGAACGTGGGGTTCACCGTCCCGAGAAGGGACGTCGTCCTCGATCTCGAGCCTCGTTTTAAAAGCGCCTTCAAAGGCGCGAAGGTCGTGACCGTCATCGGGAACCACACGAAGGTCCTCAACGGGGACATCCTGCTTTTAACCACGCATCAGCTCTACCGTTACCCGCGTTTCTTCGATCTGCTGATCCTCGACGAAATCGACGCGTTCCCGTATAAAGGGAATTCCCTTTTGCAGAAGTTCACGCTGGATTCGGTCAGGGGCAACCTCGTCTTCATGAGCGCCACCCCGGGCAAGGAGGATTTCGAATGGATTAAAAAAAGAAAAGGAAAGGTCTTCACGCTCAACAAACGGTTCCACCGCCATCCTCTTCCGGTCCCGGTCTATAAAAAGAGCCCGTATTTCCCTCTCCTAACGGGGATGAAGGAATTAAAAAGACTCACGGACGGCGGGAAACAGGTGTTCTTCTTCGTCCCCACGATCGAACTCGGGGAGAAGATTTCCCCTTTGATCCTTCTTCTGGTCAAAGGCGGGGCCTTCGTCCATTCGGAAGATCTTAGGCGCGAAGAAAAGATCTCCGCCTTCAAGGAAGGAAGATACCGTTACCTCGTCACGACCTCCATCCTCGAACGGGGCGTCACGGTCAAAGGCCTTCAGGTCATCGTCTACGGAGCCGACCATCCCCTCTACACGAAGGAGACCCTGATTCAGATTGCCGGGAGGGCGGGAAGAAAGAAGGAGGAGCCGGACGGGGCGGTCCTGTTCGTCGGAAGGAAGGATAATGAAGCAATCGAAGGAGCGATTCAGGAAATTCAGAGGCTTAACAGAGAGGCAGGTCTGTAAAGTCTGTTTCAAAGACATCCGCCCGGCCCGGCTTCTCGAACTGCTGAATCCGGACGTACCGCTCTGTTCCTCCTGCTTCTCCTCGTTCGGACAAAGCCTGAAGCGGATTTCTTTCGAAGGAAGACCTCTATATTACCTTTCCCCGTACAGAGCGCCTTTAAGCACGCTTCTGATTCAGTACAAGCAGGTCCTCGACGTCGAGCTCGCCCCGGTCTTCCTCAGTTACTACGCCCCTTTCTTACGGATCCTCTTCTCCGGTTATTACCTCGTCCTGGTCCCTTCAAGCCCGTCCCATTTGAAAAAGCGCGGATTCGACCATCTCGCCCTGATCTTCAACAGCCTCCATCTTCCCCGCCTCGACGTCTTAGAGAAAGGAGAAGGGAAGGAACAGAAGCATCTCGGGGCCGAGGAAAGGAAGAAAGCCGCCACGCTCTTTACGCTGAAGAACGGAGAATCCGTCCAAGGAAAGAAGATTCTTTTATGCGACGACGTTCTGACGAGCGGAACAAGCTTAAGGGCGTGCCTTACGCTTCTCGAGCGCTGCTCCCCGAAGAAAGTCGTCCTCTTCGTCCTGATGGACGACCAGGTCAGGGAATAAGTCTAAAAGGGACGACGGAATTACACCCGAAAATTCTTGGTTTTCATGGTTGATTTTCTCTTCTTAAGAGGGTATTATTATTCGTGCTTGGGGATTAGCCAAGCGGTAAGGCAATGGACTCTGACTCCATGATGCAAAGGTTCGAATCCTTTATCCCCAGCCATCTTGGTAAGTAAAAAGGCCGGTAAATCCGGTCTTTTTGTTTTTACTTCTGGTAGGTCTCGCCCGCGTTAATCTTGAACGCACGGTAGACCTGTTCCAATACGATTAAAAGCGTCATCGGATGCGTGAACGTCAGCTTCGAGAAGCAGTAGCGTTCCTTCGCCTTCTTCCTTAACAGGTCAGAAAGCCCGTAGGACGAACCGACGACGAATACAAGAGAGGACACTCCTCCGTCGATCTGTTTTTTTAAGGACGAAGCGAACCCTTCCGAGTCCATCTCCTTCCCGTGCAGGTCGCATAAGTACAGCGTATCCTGGTTCTTTAAACCCGAAAGGACGCGCTCCGCCTCGCTATCGAGCGCCTTTCGTATTTCTCCTTCCGAAGGGCTGCCCGGAAGCTTCTCCTCGTCGATATAATCCAGCCGGACCGAGGCGTATTTACTCAATCTTTTCAGATATTCGGCGTACCCTTCCTTCAGATACGCGTCCTTCACTTTCCCGATCAGGACGAAACGGATCTTAATCATGGGAGAGGTAGTCTCCGCCTTTGAGGACTTCGGCGGCCGGAGCGCAACGCACGAGGATGCCTTCCGGGACTTTCCCTTTCTGGGCGGTCATGACCTTCTCGTACGTCTCTAAACAGACCTCCGGGGTGTTGCATTCCTCGGACAGGTGGGCGAACGTAATTTCCTTCGTGTCCGGTCCGATGAGGTTCGAAAGGTACGTCGAAGCCTCGACGTTGTCCATATGACCCTTGTCGGAATGGATGCGCCGGATCAGCGGCGCCGGGCGGGAGGAATTATAAAGCATCGCCACGTCGTGGTTCGATTCGAACACGTAATAGGTCCTGTTCGCAATCCGTTTCAGGACCGAATCCCTTAAATACCCCGTGTCAGTGATGTAGACGAGCGATTTCCCCTGCGATTCAAAAAGGAACCCGCAGGTGTTCGGGACGTCGTGGGATAAGCGCAAAGGCGTGATCGTCAGATCCTTATAGACCGAGGGGACGTTGAACTCGAACGTGTGGTCCGGGTCCGTGTCGAATTTCCCGTCGAGCATGCCAGGATACGTCCAGAACTTTTCCTCAGGGAAAAAGCGCAGGCCGTCGATGTGGTCCCCGTGGGAATGCGTGATATAGATGCGTTCGATGTCGTCATAACCCAATCCGCACGAAGATAGGGCGGAAAGCATCTGCTTTTTGGTCTTAATGCCGCAGTCGATGAGGACGTTCGCAACGTCGGTCTGAATCAAAGTCGAATTTCCGGTCGATCCGGAAGCGAGAACAGCGTAACGGAACATAAAAATGGCGGTAATTCCTTTCTATTCGTCGGGTCCGAAAGAGCCCGGATCTTCTCCGAAGGAACCTTCGCCCACCTGGGCTTCGAAGCGGCAGGTGTCCTTGTAGAACAGGAACTGCACCTTCCCGATCGGGCCGTTGCGGTTCTTGGCCAGATACACGGTCGTGTCGGACACGTTGTTGTCCTTGGGTTGTTCGGAAGTCTGCGGCGCCTGGTACGAGCCGGCCTTGTCGTTGTTCTGTTCGTTCATCTGGGCCTGGTAGTCCGGGCGGTAGATGAAGAAGACCATGTCGGCGTCCTGCTCGATAGAACCCGAGTCGCGGAGATCGGAAAGGCCGGGAACGTGGCTCTGTCTTCCTTCGACGGCGCGCGAAAGCTGGGCCAAGACGAGCGCGGGGACGGAAAGGTCCCTCGCCATCGCCTTCAGGTTGCGCGTGATGTCCGAGACTTCCTGCTGGCGCGAAACGTTGGAATTGTGGTTCTTGGAAACGATGAGGCCGAGGTAGTCGATGACGATCAGGGCCAGATCCGGATGCTGCGCCTTGAGCTTCCTGGCCTTGGCGTAGATGTCCTGCATGGTCTGGGACGAGGTGTCGTCGATAAAGAGCGGTTCGCTCTGCAGCGTCTGGACCGCCGCGGCGATCTTGCGCTCGTCTTCCCCTCCGGACGTGCGGAAATTATCGAGATCGATGCTCTTGATCCTGTTGCTCGGAACCCCCGACTCGTTCGAAAGGAGACGGAGCAATATCTGCTCGGCCGACATTTCGAGCGAGAAGATGGCGACCGGTTTTCCGGACTTGGCGATGCGGTGGGCGAAATTCAGAGCCAGCGCCGTCTTGCCGACGGACGGACGTGCCGCGAGGATGATGAGGTCCGACGGATGGAAACCGCCGGTCAGTTTGTCCACGTCCTCGTACCCGGTCGGATAACCGGTGATGTACGGATCCGTGATGTTCTGTTCCTGTCGGAACTTCAGATCGTTCGCGAACTGTTCCTTCATGCTCTTGAAGACCGACCGCGTGTCCCGGAAATCCGAGATGCGGCGGTCCTTGGTGACTTCGAGGATGTCGTGCTCCGCCTGACCGAGAAATTCCGAGATGTCCTCGACCGGCTTGTTGTTGAAGTCGTTCTCGATCTGGTGAATCTTGTCGAAGAAATGGCGCGCGTCCGCGTTGTCCTTGATGATGTCGATGTTTCCGTCGATTTCGTCCGGCAGCGGCGCGTTCGAGATGGTCTCGATGTAATAGGATTCCCCGCCGATTTTCCCGAGATCTTTCTTCGAGCGGAGGTACGCCAAAAAAGTCTCCGCGTTCGCGTCCCCGGTCTGGTTTCTCAGCTCGGACAGGTCCTCGAAGAGAACGCGGTTCGGGCCTTCGAAATCGTCGGCCTTGAGGCGGGAGATCACGCGGTAATAGACTTCCTTGTTCTGGATGCAGGCCCCTAAGAGTGCCTGTTCCGCTTCCCTGACGTTCGATTGATCTTCAAAAGGCATAAGGCGGTTTTCCCTCAAAATCCGATAGACGGATTTACTTCTGTTCCTCAACGAGGACGTTCACGGTTCCGACGACGTCCTTGTAGAGCTCGATGCGCATGGACGTCTTGCCGAAAGCGTTGATGATGTAGTGGTCGATGAACTTTCTCTTGTCGATGAAAATATTATAGTCCCTGCGGAGCTTCTCCTCGATCGATTTCGTCGAGATTGTCCCGACCATCGATCCGCTCTTACCGGCCTTGGCCTTGAAGACCAGGGTGATCTTGCTCAGCTGCTCGGCGACTTTCTGCGCGTCTTCCTTCTTCTTGGCTTCTTCGGCCGCCTCGTCCTGCAACATCCGGTGATATTCGTTCAGGGCAGCGTTATCGAGAATCTTCCCGAGTCCGCGGGGGATGATGTAATTCGCCCCGTAGCCGTCGGAGACTTCTTTGATTTCCCCGCGCTTTCCGAGGTTCTTAACGTCCTTCATCAGTAAAATCTTCATATGTTTATTCTCCTTTCTCTCCGTTCTTCAAGGCGGACGCGTCCGAGGCATCCGCGAGATATTCGTCCAAAACGTGCTTCAGTTCGATTTCCGCCTGGTCGAGCGTGATGTTCGTCATCAGGGTCGCCGCCTGCGAGAAATGGCCTCCGCCGTGGTTGAGGTGGTTCATGATCATCGGCAGGTTGATCATGCCGTTGCCGCGGGCGGAAATGTAGACCTGTTTCTCGGCCGTATACCCTAAGGCGAACGCCGCGCGCACGCCTTCGACGCGCGTCAGTTCGTTCGCGGAAATCGCCAGAATCGGCCCGTTCACGAGCTCGGTCTCCGGGGCTTTCGCAATCAGAATGTCGTGGGAATACGAATCGAGGTTTGCGAGAATCCTCGACTTGATTTCGAACGTCTCGAAGTCCTGTTTCAGGAATTCCTTGGCCATGCGGTCGTCCGCGCCCATCTGGTTCAAAGCGATGACCGCCTCGTAGGTCGAGTTCCGCGTATGGACCAGGAAGTTCTGCGTGTCGAGCAGGATGCCCGAGAGCATCAGCGTCGCGATGTAATCCGGGACGTTGATCGTGAACGGATACGACAGGCAGTATAGGGTCACGAGTTCGCAAGTCGAAGACGAGGACGCGTCGACGTGTTCGAAGGCTGTGTCCTTGAACGAATCGGCTTCCTTGACGTGGTGGTCGATGATGGCGACCGTGTTCTCCGATCCGCGATAGAGTTCCGGATAGATCGACTGCGCGGGACGGTTGTGGTCCACGGCAACGATGAGCGTATCGTCCCCCTTCATGTCGTCCGCCTGCGAGAACGAGACGAAGACATTCTTGAAGAAATCCGGTTCCTTCGAAGGGAGGAGCTGCCTTACGGCCGCGTCCGTCTGATTGTTGACGTTCTGCGAATCGTAGACGATGTTTACTTTGAATCCGTCGTACCTGTGCGGGAGGGACATGCAGATCGCGTAGACGCCTAAGGCCGAAGCGATAGCGTCCATATCCGCGTTGCGGTGCGGGACAATCAGGACGTTCGAGGCTTTCGACACCGTCGTGGCGAACTGGCGGGCGAAGATCTTGATTTTGGTGTTCGACGTGGCAATCATGTTCTCGCTCGTCTGGCCGCCGTAGGCCATCATGCTCTCCCCGAAGCGGGCCACGACCGCCTGGTTGCCGCCACGGACGATGACGTAGTCGAGCGCCTGGCGCGCCAGTTCGTCGTTTTCCGCGAAGGCCCGGTCGCCCAGACCTATGCCGATCGAGAGCGTGAGCCCCAAATCCTTCAGCGGGTTGTCCTCGCCGTCGTTGTTCTTGAAGGTCGTCGCGAAGGATTTCAGGATCGAGAAGCGGTCCGTTTCCATCAGACGGAGGTTTTCCTTCGTGCAGATGAAGATGAAATAATCCGGACGCAGCGATTTCACGAGGCACTTGTAGCGCGAGAAATAATCGATGACGAGCTTGCGGATCGTCGCGTCAACGTCCGCCTTCATCTGTTCGTCCGAAGTGTTGATGTCCGAATAGAAGTTGACGTCGATATAACCGATGCAGGTCTTCCCGTCGTCCTCTCTCTTCTGGACGAGGGTCAGATCCGTGACGTCTTTGAGGATCAGAAGGTTCGCGTCGCGTAAGAACTTCGCCGAATAATCCTTGTTCTGGTAACGGAACTCGACCTCCGCGGCCGGGGAATCCGAGTCAATAAGCTCAGAAATCTTAGGCGAAAGAGAAGAAGCCGGCAGATCGACCAGGTTCATGCCGACCGAGGCAAGGAACGGGGAGACCCATAAAATCGTCGGGTCGCGCCTGTTCAGGATGTCGTTCTTATCGAGGACGATCATTCCAATCTTGCCGAAGGCGTAGGTTTCCGCGACATCGTTTCCGATGGCTTCGGAAGCCTTCCGGTCGGAAGTGTGGCTCGCCGCCTGCAGCTTCGTGATGAAATAAGACGCGCCCAGAAGCGCCTGGATCACGACGTAACCGGCCAAAGCGAGGACGGCCACCAGGTACATCTTGAAGTTACGGATAGCCTCCGCGTCGTCGGCCGGAACGATTAAGAACCAGCACAGCAAAAGCGCGACCGTCGCCGCAAAGACGAAAGCGAAGAGCAGCCACACCGCCAGACGCATTCTTTTCAACTGTTGTTCCATAGCTTTTTTCCCGACGTGTTTTCTTCTTTCTTCCTTATTGCTTTATTATTATATCGAATAGTTTCCCCAACTCCATAAATATTTACTCCGCGAAAACTTCTGACTTTTGAAGAAAACGCCTATAATGAATAGAGCCCACCGAAAGGAGCGGATTCCCCTATGCCGGTCATACCGAAGGAAAAGAAAACAAGCATCGCCATTAGTCTCATCGATTTCGTCCTGGCGGCAGGATACGTCTTCTGCCTTTTGGCTTTCCGCGCTTTCCGGAGCACCGGAACATTCGATTTCAACCTGATCGTTCAGGAATTCACGAACGATTTCAAGGCGTTCAACTATCGTTCCCTGCGCGCGTACTACAAGGCACTTTTGGTCTTCCTTCCGTTATTGGGCGGAATTCTCGGCCTCTTCGGACGGGGAGGAAGGTTCTTCAACATCTGCGCGTTCGGAAGCGTCCTGTTCGCTTTGACCTCCCTCGTCTGCTACCAGATGCACCGCGGGATGAAGTTACTGGACTTTTCGAATCTCTCGGAAGTCTGGCTTTCAATCGGCATTCTCGCCGCGATGGTCTACCTGATCCTATCGACGGTGAATCTCTTCAAATCGAAATAAACCCCTGTTCAAGCATCTTTTTCCCCATATCGGGAACGGCATGCTAAGATAACTTCTGTTAAGATTATTTTTGTAAGGAAAACAAACAGTATGGCAGCAACCAATGAAACCATCGCCTTGCCGAAAGGCACGCTCGTAAACGACGCGGACGACCCGATCATCCCGCAGATCAAGGAAGTTCTCGAGAAACTCTCCGTCTTCATCCAGAGGGACGGCGGGGATCTCGCCTTCGAAGGCTGGAATCCCGCGAGCAAGACCGTCTACATCTCTTTGACCGGAGCCTGCCGCGGATGCATGTACATCGATTCCACCTTGACCGACGGAGTCGAAGCCATCCTCTCGGAAGAAGTTCCGGGCGTCGACCACGTCCTCGAAGTCTCCGGTGCCGCTTCCGCCCCGAGCTATTTCTAAAGAAAAGAACGGAATCCGTCCATTGAAAAACGTCCGAATCATGAGGTGAGACCCTCCAGTTGGAAGTCCAACCTTTGGGGCTCACCTCAATCAACGGACGTTTTTATTATTCCCGGTTCGGAAGGCGGCCGAATTTCCGGATGTGGATCATCAGCGCATTGATGTCGGAAGGATGGACGTTCGTGATCCGCATCGCTTCCCCGACCGTATGGGGCTTGACGAGGGCGAGTTTCTCGCGCGCCTCCAAAGACAGCCCGTCGAGATGCTGGAAATCCAGCCCTTCGGGGATCCTTACGTTCTCGTAGGTCTTCAGCTTCTGCGCGTTCTTAATCTGCATCGCGATGTAGCCTTCGTACTTCACTTCGATTTCGAGTTTCTCGGCGAGCACGTCGTCGATCAAGGGCAGTTCCGGACGGATCTTTCTCAATCCGTTATAGGTCACACCCTGGCGCTTCAGCAAGGAATAATAGGAAGTTCCCGGATCCGGCGTCTCGAATCCGAGCGACTCGATGTAGTCCCTGCCTTCGAGGGAATTCCCGAGGTAGAGCTTCTTCAGCTGCGCCCGGATGTTCTCGATGATCCGGTCGCGCTCAAGGAGCCTGTCGTACCGTTCCTTCGAGTTCAGCCCGAGCTCGTACCCGTATTTCATTAAGCGCGAATCCGCGTTGTCGGAGCGGGTCAGAAGACGGTACTCCGAACGCGAGGAAAGCAGGCGGTACGGCTCGTCCGTCCCGCGGGTGAAGAGGTCGTCGATCATGATTCCGATGTAGCTCTCGTACCGTTTCAGGATGAACGGAGGCTTCTGATCGATGTAGAGGGAAGCGTTGATGCCGGCCATGAGGCCCAAGGCGGCGGCTTCCTCGTACCCCGAGGTGCCGATGATCTGGCCGGCTCCGAAGAGGCCTTTGATCTTCTTCAGCATCAGGTTGTAGTCGAACTGAAGTGGCTTAATCGCGTCGTACTCGATCGCGTAGGCGTACTTCAGGATGCGGGCGTGTTCGAGCCCGCGGACGGAATGGATCATCTCTTCCTGGACGTACGGCGGCATCGATGTCGAGAAACCGGAGACATAGGTCGAATTCATCATCAGGGATTCCGGCTCGAGGAACAGCTCGTGGCGGGGTTTATCCGCAAAACGCACGACCTTCGTCTCGATGGAGGGGCAGTAACGCGGTCCGATTCCCTTGATCACCCCGCCGTACATGCTCGATTCGGAGAGGTGCTGACGGATGATTTCGTGCGTACGCGCGTTCGTGTACGTCAAAAAGCAGGGGACCTGCTTATCGAGCGGAACGAACTTGGTCGTATCGTACGAGAAAGCGAGCTTCGCGTCCGAGCCGTACTGCGGCTCGAGGCCATCCCAGTCGATCGAAGACGGATCGAGACGCGGCGGCGTGCCGGTCTTGAGGCGGAACAGCTCGATCCCGTGGCGCATTAAGGACGCGGAAAGCCCGTGGGCGGGCTTTTCCCCGTCCGGGCCTCCGTCGACGGAAGACAGTCCGCGCATGATCTTCGACTCGAGATGCGTCCCGGTCGTCAGAATCACGGCCTTCGCCGCGATGAAGGAGCCGTCCTCGATTTCGATCCCCGTGACGGTAGAGGAAGAATCCGTGACGATTTCCTTCGCTTCGTGTTCCTCGATTGTGAGATTGGGGACGGTGGCGAGATATTCCTGCATGCCTCTCGGATAAAGGAGCTTGTCCTCCTGGGCACGCAGAGACTGGACGCCCGGACCTTTCGAGGTGTTCAGAAGCTTAATCTGGAGATAGTGTTCGTCGGCGATTTTTCCCATAATCCCGCCTAGAGCGTCGATTTCGCGGACGACGATTCCCTTGGCGGATCCGCCGATGTGCGGATTGCAGGGCATGTTCGAAATCATCTTCTTATTCAGACAAATAAGAAGCGTCTTCTTCCTCATTTTCGCGGCGGCGTACGCCGCTTCCGAACCGGCGTGTCCCCCGCCGACGACGATGACATCAAAAGTACGTGTTTCCATAAAAACAATAAGGGGCCTTTTAGATAAAGGCCCGGGGCGCGGTCTAACCGACCGACCCTTCCATATCCAGCCTAATCAGCTGGTTCAGCTCGACAGCGTATTCCATCGGAAGTTCCTTGGCGAACGGCTCGATGAAGCCCATGACGATCATATGCATGGCTTCTTTCTTTGAGAGACCGCGCGACATCAGGTAGAACAGCTCGTCCTCGTCGATCTTCGAAACGGTCGCCTCGTGTTCGAGATACGAAGTCTTGTTATCGACCCTGTTGGTCGGGATGGTGTCCGAAGCGGAGGAATCATCGAGAATCAGCGTGTCGCATTCGATGTGGCCGCGGGAATTGTCCGCGCCTTTGGTGATGTCGCAGAGACCGCGGTAATTCGCGACCCCGCCCTCCTTGACGACCGACTTCGAGATAATCTGGGAAGTCGTGTCTTTCCCGAGGTGAATCATCTTCGCTCCGGCGTCCTGGTACTGTCCCTTGCCGGCGACGGCGATCGAGATGCAGGAGCCGCGGGAACGGTCGCCTTTCAGGATGCAGGCGGGATACTTCATGTTCAGCTGCGAACCGACGTTCCCGTCGATCCATTCCATCAGGCCGTCTTCTTCGACGATTGCGCGCTTCGTGACGAGGTTGACGATGTTGTTCGACCAGTTCTGGATGGTCGAATAGCGGCATTTCGCGCGCTTTCCGACGTAGATTTCGACGACCGCGGCATGCAGGGAGTCCTTCGAATAGATCGGGGCTGTGCAGCCTTCGACGTAGTGCACGGAAGCGTCGTCGTCGACGATGATCATCGTGCGCTCAAACTGGCCCGAGCGCTCGTTGTTGATACGGAAGTACGACTGAAGCGGCTTTTCGAGCTTCACACCTTTAGGGACGTAGATGAACGAACCGCCCGACCAGCACGCGCCGTTCAAAGCCGCGTACTTGTTGTCCGTATAAGGAACGAGTTTTCCGAAATATTTCTTGAAGAGTTCCGGATACTGCTTCAGAGCCGAATCCGTATCGAGGAAGATGACCCCCTTCTCCTGGACCTCGGCCAGCATGTTGTGATAGACCGCCTCGGACTCGTACTGGGTCGAGACGCCGGCGAGGAATTTCTTCTCCGCTTCCGGGATGCCGAGCTTCGTGAACGTGTTCTTCACGGTCTCCGGGACGTCGTTCCACGACTTGGAGACCTTGTCGGACATCCTCGTGAAATACGTGTAGTCCTGAAAGTTCAGAAACAAAAGATCCGGTCCGAAATGGGGCTGGTGGTGCTGCTCGAATTCCTTCAATGAGGCGAGGCGATACTGAAGCATCCACTCCGGCTCGTGCTTCTGCTCGGAGATTTCTTTGACGATATCTTCGTTCAGGCCTTTCGGCGTCTTGAAGATCGAGACGTCCTTGTCCTTGAACTCGTAGCGGGAACGGTCGAGATCGATGTCCTCGATTTTGCTTTTATTTTCCTTTTCCATGCTGTTTTTCTTCCTCCTCTTCCTCGGCGACGAGCTTTTCGAATCCCCGCCAGGAAATGTTCGCGCAGGTGATTCTCGAGGGCTGGCGGTAGGTGTTGACGAAGGCGATGGCTTCGCCGACAGCGCTCTCGTCGAAATCCTGCTCGTTCAGCATCCTGTTGAACTGTTCCATGATGTAGTTCGCCTCTTTGACCGTTTTCCCTTTTAAAAGGGTCGTCATAATCGAAGTCGAAGCGGTCGAGATGGCGCAGCCTTTCCCGTGCCAGCAGACGTCCTTCACTTTTCCGTCCTCGAAAAGAATCTGCAGATAGATGTCGTCAATGCAGGACGACGAATCCATGTGTACCGTCAGATACTTCGGATCGTCCGTCTCGCGGAAATTCCGCGGGCGGGAATAGTGGTCCATGATGATTTCGCGGAGCATCTCCGTGTTTTCGCTAATTGAAGAAGGCATCGAGGAAATCTCCTTTCTTGTCCAAGGCGTCGGCGAGCTGGTCGACGTCCTGTTCGTCGTTGTAGAAATAAATCGAAGCGCGCACCGTCCCGTACGTCTTTAAGAAATCCGGAAGGAGCTTGGCGCAGTGCAGTCCCGAACGGACCGCAATCCCGTACGAATTCAAAAGCGTCCCTTCGTCCTGGGCGAACACGCCCTTGACGTTGAAGGTCACGATTCCGCTTTCCGCGCCGGGGTTATAGATTACGACCGAATCGTTCTTCTCCATCCTTTCGACGAGGCGCTTTCTCAGCTTTCTCTCCTGCGCTCCGATCGCATCGAACCCGATGGAAGAAAGATAGTCGCACGCCGCGGCGAGCCCGAGGGCTCCGGCGACGTTCTGCGTCCCGGCCTCGAACTTGTATGGAGCTTCTTCGTACGTGACGTTTCCTTCCTTATCGAAGCGGGCGTTCATACCCCCGCCGGTCAGAAGCGGCGGAATCCTGTCAAGGAGTTCCTTCTTCCCGTACAGGACGCCGATCCCGCTCGGACCGACCATCTTGTGTCCGGAGAAAGCCAGAAAGTCGCAGCCGAGATCCTGCACGTCCACTTTCATGTGCGGAACCGACTGGGCCCCGTCGACGACCATGTACGCCCCGTGTTCGTGCGCCAAAGCGGCGATTTCCTTAATCGGAACGACATATCCCAGGACGTTCGAAACCTGGGCGAGAGAAATGATTTTCGTCTTTTCCGTCATAGTTTTACGAACGTTTTCGACCGTGATTCTTCCTTCTCCGGTCAGAGGGATATAGCGGATCTTCACGCCTTTCTGTTTCCCGAACTGCTCCCAGGGGAGGACGTTCGAAGCGTGTTCCTCTTCCGAAAGAAGAATCTCGTCCCCTTCCGAAAGAAGCGAAACGAGCCCATAGGCCGCGATGTTCATCGACATTGAGTCTCCGGCCGTGAAGACCACCTCGTTCTCGCTTTCCGCGTTGATGAACTTCGCGACAGTCTTACGAGCTTGCAGATAAGCCTTATCGGCGGCGTTGGCCAGATCGTAGTCCCCGCGGTGCGTGTTGGCGTTGAGGCGCAGGTAATAGCTGTTTTCGGCCTCGATGACCGGATACGGCTTGAAGGTCGTCGCCCCGTTATCGAGGTAGGCGAAACGCTTTCCCTGCATCAGGGGATAATTCTTGAACATCGGGAAATCTTCCCGGATCTTTTCTACGTCGAATTCTTTCATCTGGACCTCTTTTCCACGAACGCGTTCAAGGATTCGCGCAGGGAATCCGAGGAAATCTCGTTGACGATCGGCTTGAGGAATCCGATGGTCATCAAAGCCGTGGCCTCACTTCTAGAAAGGCCTCTCGACATCAGATAGAACAGGGATTCGTCAGGAATTTTGCCTAATGTAGCCGCGTGTCCGGCCTTGACGTCGTTCTCGGCGATCTTCAAAACCGGCGAGACTTCCGCCTTCCCTTCCGACGAGAAGTCGGCGATATGCCCTTCCTGGCGCGTAACGGTCTTCTTCGAACCGTTCGGAATGTCGGACGTGCCGAAGAACGAGAGCTTCGCTTCGTCGTTCAGAACCCCGAACATACGAACGAGGGAATGTCCGTTCGGTTCGGCGTGCAGGACCGTGAGATCGTAGGTCTTCTCCTGCTTCAAAGCGGCGACGGACGCTAAATCCGCGTTGAATTCCGCGCCGTTCTTGAGGACAGAATCGAATTTCGCGTCCACGTCGTTCGCCGAGAAATCAATGACAACGAGCTTCACGGACGAACGCGGCGATAAGTCGAACTTTCCGCGGAACGTCTGTTTCGCATTTCCTTTATAGGAATTGACGATTTCGAGAATGAGCGAGGAATCTTCCTTCAGTTCCGCGTCGAAGGAAAGGGTTTCGCCCGTGATTTCGATCAGGGCGTGCTTCGCTTCCCCTTCGTTCAGAGAAAGTTTCCCTGTGCTTTCTTCGAGGATTTCCAAACCGGCCATACCTTACTTCGTCCTCTTGGCGGCGCAGGTCGCTAAGACCGCCTGCTTTACGGGCTCTTCCTTCTTGACGGAGATGTGGAGCTCGCGCTGGATCCACTCGTAGCCTTCCTTATCGACTCTTTCGGCCAAAGAGGAGTCGCCGTCGACGGCAATCCTTCCGTTAATCATGATGGCCGCGCGGGTCGGATGGATCAGGGAATAGAGACGCGCGTAATGCGAAATAATGAGGAACGAGGTTCCGTTTTCCTTCTGTTCGTTGATTCTTTCGGCGATGTTGCGGATCGAATCGACGTCGAGACCCGAGTCGATTTCGTCGAGCATGGCCAGTTCCGGATTCAACAGGAGCATCTGCATGATCTCGTTGCGCTTCTTCTCGCCGCCGGAGAACCCTTCGTTCAGATGGCGGGTGTTCATGTCTTCGCTGAGGCCGACCTTGGCGTAGTTCTTCTTCAAAAGGTTATAGAACTGAAAGAGCGAGACCGGATCGTCCTTAGGTCTTCTCGCGTTCAGCATTTCGCGGAAGAAGTCCATCGTCTCGACGCCGGTCACTTCCGGCGGGTTCTGGAACGCCATGAAGAGGCCTCTCTTGGCCCTTTCGTCGACGTCCATCTTCAAAAGGTCTTCCCCGTCGAGTTCAATCGAACCGGAATCGACCTTGTAACGCGGATGGCCCATGATTGTCATGAGCAGGGTCGACTTGCCGTGGCCGTTCGGCCCGAGCAGAGCGAGCGTCTCCCCTTTATGTATCGTGAGGTTCACCCCTTTCAGAATCTGTTGGTTTTCGACACTGACGCAGAGGTCTTTAATCTGAAGTTCATTCATCGTCTTTTTCTTTCCTTCCGGGTTTTATTTTAGTAAGCAATCTTCCTGAAACTCAAGGAATATGATAAGAAATCGAACGCTTCCTTATGGCCCGTCGAATCTTTCGAAGGAAAGACCTTTTCCTTAAAGGAAAACTCACGGGAGAATCGCCCGAATCTCCCCTTTTTTTACGCACGTGAAAGGGCGGATGCCGCTCCGCCCTCTCTAATAAATCGGATAGAACTAGTCTTCGACGAAGTCCCCGACCGTGATGACGACGTCCCCGGTCACCGTAAAGTACACCGGGTTCCCGTCCGAATCGGTCGCTTCGACCGCTTCCCCGTCCATGGTCACGCTGAACTTGTAGATTCCGGCCACGCCGTCGGAGCTGATGCGGATGCTCGAGCCGTCCTCGATGGCATAACCGTCCCCGATTTCGGCGTAGGTCACGTCGATGGGCTCGTCTTCGTCCTTGATCTGGAAGATGACGTCCTCGTCCCCGAGGTTGCCGTTCGTGTCCTCGAGAGTGACCGTATGGGTCACCGCCGCATCCTCGAGCGAAACGCGGACCTTCTCGTCCCCCTCGATCGTGATGGCGTACATGCGGAGATGGTCCTCTTCCGGATCGATCTCCGTGTATTCGTCGTCATCAGCTCCTTTCGCCTCGACAGCATAGGCTTTTCCGTCCGGGGCGGCTTCGTTGAGCTGGATGTAGATCAGCTGATGGTCGTAGAGATCCGGCGCTTCGGAAGTCTTGGTATCCGGATCTTCCGAATCCGTCCAGTACGAGACGCTGACGCCGTCGGGAAGCGAGACGAAGCTGATCGTCCTCTTCTCCTGAGCGTCGCCTTCGATAAACGAGAAGGAAGCTCCGCCCGAAGGAACGACGAACGAACCAGTATAGGACCTGCCGCTCCAACTCAGTTCGACGTCCTCGTCGCCGAGTTTCGCTTTCAGAGTCTTCTCGTATGAACTCACGTACGCTTCGACGTCGACCATTTCGCCGGCTTCGAAAGACGCCGTGCCGTCTTCAAATAAGGAAACACCGCTCCTCTCGCCGACAAGCGAATACGAGGAGACGTACGAAACGGAATTCGAAACGGAGACATCCGCTTTGGCCGCCTCCGCCACCGTCGCGGTGATCTCGACGTCCTCGTCAATCATCGTGAACGAATACGGATAGAGCCTTTCCGGATCGCGAGTGATTTCGAGTTCGGTCCCCGAAGTCTTGCCTTTGGCCTTGACGCCGGTGACCGAATAGCCGTCTTCCTGAGTCAAGGAGAAAAACACCGCGTCGTCTTCGATGTAGCCTTCGCCCTCGTCCTGGTTCACGAGAAGGCTGAAATCCGCGTGTTCGACGGAAGCAGTAACCGAACGGACCGTGCGAATGTTCAAAACGATCGAATCGGTCGGATCGATCTCTTCCGCGCTCTCGGCCGCCGAAACGATGCGGTAGACTTTCTTATACGTTCCGTCTTCACCCGCGACCGAGCCGTAACCGGCTCCCGTAAACGTTCCTTTCACGGAAGAAACAGGGTCCATCGGCTTTAAACGGCTGCCTTCCTTGACCGCGATTGTCGCGTAGATTTCCGTAAGGCTTCCCCAGGACGTGATTTCGTTCCCGAGGGTCGTCCCGTCGAAGCTGTCGTAAAAATGAATGGCTTCGATCCTCTCGTCCGCCTGTACGGAAATAGGAACGCTGACCGCCTCGCTCGAAGAGACGGAAGATTCCTCCGAAGAGACTTTTTCGGACGAAGTTTCGACCGATACAATCTCCGAAGACGAAGACGCGGCCGAGACCGGGATCGACCCGTCCGAGCAGGCCGCTAAAAGCGCGCCGACTAGTGCAATAACAAACAATCCTTTCTTTTTCATAGAGTTTCTCCTCATTTATTTACCCTTATGATGCAAGACGAAATTAACAGAATTTAAGGAATGATTCCTTCCGACAGAAGCGTCGTGTAATAGATGCTTCCGACATCGTAGGACAGCACAATGATCGAGTGCCCGTAGGCGTCCTGGAACAGTCCGAACAGGTTGATCATCTTGTCGTCCGGACCGTAGAAGAACAAGGAGCCGCTGTCGCTATAGGTGATTGTTCCGTCGTCCGCTTTCGTCCCTTCCGTATCGGTCTTGATCGTGTCGGTTCCTTTCTTGAACGACGCGTTCTCCGCGGCCTCCGCGAACGTATCGTAATAGGCTCTCGCCCCTTCCAGAGAATCGAATGCAATCTGGATGAAGGCGTAGTGTTCCCGTAAGAGGTTTCCCTGAATCAGGGTGGCGTAGAGGTCGTCGGAAGAAGGAAGATCGAAGAAGTGAGTCTTCTCGTTCGGATGTGCCTCGTTCCAGGCGGATAAGAGTTCGTTCGGAAGACCGACCGAATAGCTCTGCAGATCCTCGTTCTTGAACGTGAACCCGACGTACATCTGGCCGATGTCATCGTCGTACATCATCAGCACGGAGCAGTTCCGTTCCTGGATGTATCCCGACTGCGGATAGGCTTTCTTCGTCAGTATCCACACGCTTTCTTTGGAATAGTCGATGTCGTTCCCGTCCTCGTCCTTGACGAAGGAAAATCCGTCCGCGGTCAGCTGTTCGGAATATTCTTTGCGGTAATCCTTGCCCCCGAGATCGATGAAGCCGAGGGCGAGCGGATCGTCGGATATCGCGTTGTTCCTTTCCGCGTCGTCGCGGAACTTAGAAGTCGCATCGGCGGGGAACGGGATGCTCCCTCTTCCGTCCTGGAAGAAGTAGTCTTCCGCTTTTAAGAAATCCTCGGAGAAATCCGTGCGGGCCAGAGCCCCGGAAGGATTCTTTAAGAAGGCGGAGACAGAGGCGTTCTCCGTCGTTCCGACGTCCTTGATCACGTACCAGTGGCTGACGTATCTCTGCTTGTAGGTGTCGAGATACGTGTAGTCCACTTTCAGGGTTCCCACGTCCGAATTCAGATGCATTTTCACGCTTGTGAGCGAAGTGAAATCGAGTCCCTTCCAGTCGCCGAAACGGTAGAGGTAGGAAGCCAGCATCGTGTTGAGCCCGACCCTGAAATCCCCGTCCGACCCGTCGGAAGAAAACGTGCGGACATCCCCGCTGAAACCGGCAAGCGCGCCGACGTGGATCCCGTCCGCGAGATAGGATCCGTCCGAGTAATACTGGCCTAGGACGACGTTCTTGTTTCCGTCGAACGTGAAGTCGTAGATCCCGGCGTCCCCGTTCGTGATGTAACCTTCCTGTTTTCCGTCCGGATAAAGCTCGATCGAGGCTTCCCCGTAGTAATAGACGACCCCTCCGTCATCTTTCTCGATGGTCGCGTTTGCCTGAGAAAGCGACTGGACGAAAGGTTCGAGGGGACGCGCTCCCGGCCTATAGTT
>CAYUFI010000030.1:0-18529 GCA_964444175.1 uncultured Clostridiaceae bacterium
CGCCTATTGGGACTTTCACCCTAGAGCAATGGCATGCCCATCATACCAGAAAAAGGACGGGCGCGCGCCCGTCCCCGTTAAGATTGGTCCTGTAAAACAAAGGCTTATTCTGCTTTTCCGTCGGAACCGAAGAGCTTGATCTTCTCTTCGACCTTGGCGCGGATGGCTTCATAGCCCGGCTTCAGGAGCTTGCGCGGATCGTATCCCTTCTCGAGGTTCGCGGAAGTCGGATCGGCTTTGCCGGCCTTGACGTATTCGATCGTGGCCGCGGCGAAGACGAGCTGGCAGTCGGTATTGACGTTGATCTTCGAGACGCCGTCGCGGATCGCGTGGCGGATCTGATCGTCCGGAATGCCCGTGCCGCCGTGAAGAACGAGCGGAATGTGGTTCGTGGCTTCGTTGATCTTGGCCAGCGCGTCGAAATGGAGGCCTTTCCAGTCGGCCGGATAGATGCCGTGGATGTTACCGATACCGGCGGCCAGGAAATCGATTCCCAGTGCGACGATCTTCTTGCATTCTTCCGGATCGGCGACTTCGCCGTCGGCGGTCACGCCATCTTCGGTTCCGCCGATCGCGCCGACCTCGGCTTCAACCGAGATGCCTTTCGCGTGGGCGAGCTGGACGAGTTCGCGGGTCTTGGCGATGTTCTCTTCAATCGGCAGGGAGGAGCCGTCGAACATGATGGACGTGAATCCCGCGTCGATGCAGGCCTTCGCGCCTTCGTAGGTGCCGTGGTCGAGATGGAGGGCGACCGGAACGATGATTCCGAGGCTTTCGTCCATCGCGCGAACCATCGCGGCGACGGTCTTGAAACCGGTCATGTACTTGCCCGCGCCCATCGAAACACCGAGGATGACCGGAGACTTCATCTCCTGAGCCTTGGTCAGAATGGCCTTGGTCCATTCGAGATTGTTGATATTGAACTGCCCGACGGCATAATGTCCGTCGCGGGCATCCAAGAGCATCTTCTTCGCACTAACTAACATTTCTGTAACCTCCTGTTGGTTCTAAGCATATTTTAGTATCTTTTTCTCCGACTTACTAGCAAGACGGCTCGGATTCGGCAAGAAGGATTCCCCGAGGAAAGAAAATAAGAAGAAAAAAGAAAAACCGGAGATTACTCTCCGGAAAGTTCCTTCTTGAATTCGTCGGCCTTGCGGTCTTCTTCCGCGTCGGCGTTATCGAAGTCTTCGCCGTTCTCGTCTTCGCTTTCTTCACCGAATTCCTCGGTCTTTTCGTCGGAAGCGGCGCTGTCGTCTTCTTCGACTTCGTTATAGGCCTCGTTCATATCGATGTGGGCCATCTCGTAGGAGACGCGTTCGCGTAAGTCCCACTTGTTGTCGGTCAGGACGACGAAGCGGCCGTCGATGGTGAGGTTCGTATAGAACTGGGCCATCTTGGCGTCCTTCTCCTGCTTGGAGTAACCGAGTTCGCCGGCGACCTTTTCGACGAGGTCAACGAACGCGACCGGTTCGGAAGATTCCTTCAGGATACGATACGCGACATCTAACATGGATTCTTGCATAATGGTTTGTTTTTCCTTCCTTAGTAATAGGCTACATGTGCTTCGGAGCGCTGACGCCGATAAGGTTCAGAGCGTTCTCCAGGACCAGAGACGAGGCCTTGCACAGACCGAGACGGGAGGCGGACAATTCCGGATTTTCCGAGTCAAGGACACGGCATTTCGTATAGAAATCGTTGACCAGAGCCGCCAAATCTCTCGTATAAATAGTAATTTTATAAGGGCTCAAAGTCAAGGCGGAATCCTCGACGGTCTTCGGGTATTCGCTGAGCTTCTTCATGAGCGCGAGCTCAGCTTCCGAAGTCAGTCCCTTGCCCGAATAATCGACTCCGTATTTGCCCTCGGCCATCTCGAGCATGTTGCAGAGACGGGCGTTGGCGTACTGGACGTAATAGACCGGGTTCACGGTCCCCATCGTCTTCGCAAGGTCGATATCGAAGCCGCGCGGGAAACGAAGTAGAAGCGGACGGCGTCGACGCCGGCCTCTTCGCAGAGTTCCTTCAAGGACACCGCGTTGCCGGTGCGCTTCGACATCTTATATTCCTGTCCGTCCTTAAACAGACGCACCATCTGAACCAGCTCGACGTCGAGCTTAGCCGGATCGTATCCGAGCGATTTCATCGAGGACTTGATGCGGGAGATGTACCCGTGGTGGTCCGCGCCGAACAGATCGATCAGATAGGTGTATCCGCGGTCGTATTTGTTCTTGTGGTAGGCGATGTCCGGGAGCAGATAGGTGTAGGTGCCGTCGGACTTGATGATGACGCGGTCCTTGTCGTCTCCGTCCTTGGTTGTATTGAGGAAGAGAGCCCCGTCCTTCTCGTAGCAGTACGGTTTCAAAAGCCCGATGACCTCTTCGACCTTGCCGGCCTGACGAATGGCCTTTTCGGAAGTGAAGACGTCGAATTCCACGCGGAATTCCTTCAGATCCTTCTTGATGTTCCCGAGCGCCATTTCACTGCCGCGCTGTTTGAAGAACTCAATCGGGGCGGTCTTGTACGAATCCCCGCCTTCCTTCACGAGAGCCTTCGCGAATTCGACGATGTCCTCCCCGTGGTAACCGTCATCGGGAACCTGCAGCGAGTTGTCGCCGAGTTCCTGATAGTAACGGGCCTTGAGCGATTCGGCCAGATGGTCGATCTGGACGCCCGCGTCGTTGACGTAGTATTCGCGCGTCACGTCGTACCCGGCCTTCTTCAGGATGCGGGCCAAAGAATCTCCGACCGCCGCGCCGCGCGCGTGGCCGAGATGCAGCGCCCCGGTCGGGTTGGCCGAGACGTATTCGAGCAGGGTCTTCTCGTTCTTGCCGACCTTGGAATCCCCGTAATGCTCGCCTTCGTTCACAATCTTCGACACGATCGAAGCGATTTCGTCCTGCTGCAGGAAGAAGTTGATGAAGCCCGGACCGGCCGTCTCGATCTTCTCGACGCCTTCGATCTTCATCCCTTCGATCAGGGTCTGCGCCAAAACGCGCGGAGCCTGGTGGCAGACTTTCGCTAAGCGCAAAGCCAATGACGAGGAAAGGTCGCCCTGTCCGGCGAACTTCGGCGTCTCGAGGATCAGCATGCCGTCCGCGACGTCCTGCCCGAGTTTATTTTTGGCCGCTTCCTTCAAAGCGGACTGAATGTTTTCTTCAATGCTCATAAAATCTTCACCCCCGTATTATTTGAAATACATCTTCAGGATCTTCGTCAGCTTCGAACTCACTAACAGCAGCGTGCAGAAGCATCCAATCCCTTCACCCTGTCCTAAGGAATCCAGCCCTTCGTTCGTACCGGCCTTGACGGAAATGTCCTTCTCGTCCATGGACAGGTACTTCGCCAGATTCGCGCGGATTGCGGGAATGTAGCTCTTGACCCTCGGGCGTTCGAGGATCAGGGACAAATCGGCGTTATAGACTTCGAAGCCCATCTCCTTCGCTTTATTTAACGCCAGGTCGAGGATCCTTTTCGAATCCATACCCGCCGTCTTTTCGTCTTCCGGCGGGAAGAACGTCCCTAAGTCCCCTAAGGCCAGCGCCCCGAGAATCGCTTCGCTGAGCGCGTGGAGAAGGACGTCGCCGTCGCTGTGGGCGACCGTCCTGTATTCGCAGGGAATCTTCACTCCGCCCAGGAGAATCCCGTCTCCTTTTTCGAGGCGGTGGACATCGTAGGCGGAACCGGTGCGGATGGCGGAATTCATACGTTATTTCGTGACGTTGAAGCGGATGAAGAGGATATCCCCATCGCAGACAACGTAATCCTTTCCTTCGGTCTGGATCTTGCCGGCGGCGCGCAGGGCCTGCTCGGTTTCGAGCTTATCGATATCTTCGAATTTGTAGACTTCGGCCTTGACGAATCCCTTCTGGAAATCCGTGTGGATCAGTCCGGCGCATTCCGGAGCGGTCATACCCTGCCGGAACGTCCAGGCGCGGACCTCGTCGGGTCCGACCGTGAAGAACGTGCGTAAGCCGAGCAGATGGTAGGCGGCGGAAGCGACCTTCTCGAGGCCGGATTCCTTCGCGCCGAGCATGGCGAGGTAGTCGTTGCGGTCCTGCTCGGAAAGCGGAGCGAGGTCTTCCTCGACCTTGGCGCAGACCGGAATCGAAATGCAGCCGTGGGCTTCGGCGAAGGCCTTGACCTTGCTGTAGTATTTGTCCGCGTCCGGATTCGCATAGGCGTCTTCGGAGACGTTGCCGACGTAGATGGTCGGCTTGATGGTGAGCAGGTTCAGCGGAGCGAGGAGCTTCTTTTCCTCGTCGGTCAGTGGAATGTCGCGGACCATGGTTCCGTTTTCCATCTGAGGACGGAGCTTGTCGAGCAGAGCGAGCTCGGCGAGAGCTTCCTTGTCCTTCTGCAGGTGGGCGGCCTTGGCGGTTCTTTCGCGGCGCTTGGCCATGACGTCGAGGTCCGAGATGATGAGCTCGAGGTCGATTTCGTCGATGTCGCGCAGCGGATCGACGGTGCCTTCGACATGGACGATTTCGGTCGAATCGAAGCAGCGGACGACATGGATGATCGCGTCGACGTTGCGGATGTCTCCTAAAAACTGGTTGCCCAGACCTTCGCCCTTGGACGCGCCCTTGACGAGTCCGGCGATGTCCGTGAACTCGAAGGTCGCGCGGACCTGGGACTTCGGCTGGAACAGCTGGACGAGGCGGTCGAACCGCGGATCCTTGACCTGGACAATCCCAACGTTCGGCTTGATCGTGGCGAACGGATAGTTTTCGGCGATGACGTGGGAATTCGTAATCGCATTAAACAGAGTCGATTTCCCGACGTTCGGAAGACCGACGATACCGGCTTTCAGTGACATATTCTGACAAATGCTCCAAATCTATAAGAACTTATTGGGTTCTTTTGCGTTCCCATTCTAGCATAGAGGCTCCTATTTTACTACCGGAAATAAGGGATTTCTTCCTAAAGGAAGAACCCCGGGCAGAGCGGAAAGAAATGCTTTTTCCACCTCCGTTCCGGTCCGTTCTGCTATAGTGAATGGGAAATCGGGATAAGCCATGGATACGGAAATCGAAGAAGAATACCGGAAGAACATCCTCAAAGCGGAACAGGGCGACGCCGACGCGATGGTCGAGCTCGGAAACTGCCTCTCCTCGGGGGAAGGCGTCGAAATCAACGCGCGGAAAGCTTTCGAGTGGTATAAGAAAGCCGCCGAAAAAGGAAGCGCGACCGGAATGGTCCGCCTCTCCTACTGCTACCTCAACGGAGAGGGCGTGGAGAAAGACGGAAAGACCGGCCTGTACTGGGCCGAAAAAGCCGCTTCGCTCCGCAATCTTTTAGGCATGATGTCGGCCGCCTACTGCTACCAAAACGGGACCGGCTGCGAAAAAAATCCCGCTAAATCCGCTTCCTATTTTCAGATGGCCGCCGATCTGGGCGAGCCGGACGCCGAGCGCGAAATCGCCCTCTGCTACCTTGAAGGAAGAGGCGTCGAGTACGATTTGGAAAAAGGCGTCTATTATATGAAAAAAGCCGCGGAAGACTGCGACTGCTCCTCGGCCAAAGTCTACATGGGGAAACTGTACGAAGAAGGAAAAGGCGTTCAAAAGGACACGATGACAGCGGCGGATTACTACAAAGAAGCAATCGACTTCGACGAGGACGCCGAAGCCCAATACCGCCTCGGCCTGCTCTATCTCCGCGGAGACGGGGTCATCACGAACAGGACCAAGGGCCAGCAGCTCCTCTTCCGCGCCGCGATGCAGGGGAACCAGGACGCCGTAAAAGCTCTGATGGCGAACCAGAAGAAACGCTGACGGACGGATTCCTTTCGGTAAAACGGAATTATTCTTTCGAAGATTCCGGACCTTCCGGTCCGTCTTTTAACAATCCGTACGAATCCGTGATCGGTAAGGAGAAAAGGATGCCCATACCCTTCGTCCCCATGCCCGCGTCTTCGTAGATTTTCTTCATGATCTTGTCGCGGTCTTTCTTTTCGACGACCATGTAGACCATTTCCTTTTCCGGGGAAATCGAGATGCCGTAGAACTTCGCCATATCCGGATCCGCGGTTCCGCGGGCCCCGGCGATGGTGCCGCCTCTCGCCCCTGCCGCGCGGGCGGCGTTCATGACGAGGTCGGTATTCCCTTTGTCCACGATGGCGATGATGAGGCTCAGCTCTTTCTTTTCCGCGCTGTTTACCGCGCTCTTATTTTCTTCCATTGTTCTTTTCCTCCAATCTCAGTTCCCGGTTCTGATCCGCCAGGAAACGGTAGACCGATATGCCGCTGACCGAATCAATCGGACAGACGAACACGATTCCCTTGGCCTGGCGCGAGATTGCAAACCTCTGTTGTGCGATCTGCATCAGTTCCGGAACGAGGTCTTCGCGGCAGACGGTCATCACGATATCCTTCCGCAAACTGCTCTCCCCGAACAGGGAAACGATGTTTTCCGGCGGCAGAGAATGCGCGTAGAGGACCATCGAGAGGCTAGCGCCTTTCTTCGCGTAGGCGTCGGTATAGAAGCGGGACTGACCGCGGTTCACGATCGTGAAATACGCGACCAAAGGATAGACCTTCTCGCGCTTCTCGAACGGTCCCCGTTCGACGGTCCGTTCCTCCTTCTTCCATTTCTTCAAAGAAAACAAGCCCATAAGCGTTTCCCCTTTCAAATTCCGACCGGAAGGTGGATGACCTGGTTGTCGTCCGGCTCCATGGCTTTCTTGAGGGCCTGGCTCCTTCTCAGACTGACTTTCACGACGGAGAAGATACCGAGGACTTCGACGGCGATGATCGGGATGACCGACATGATTCCGACGATGCCAAACCCGTTCGCCATGACGTCTTTTCCGAAATCGGAACTGCCGTCGTAACGGTACGAGACGTAAGTCACGAACATCGGCAAGAAGAAGCACGCAGCCATCGTCCCGGTCGCGACACCCGCCGCGTCAACGGCGATGCCGACGTAGATTTCAGGCGTGAGGAAGGCGAGGACCAGTGCGATTAAAAACAGCGGGACAATGAAATACAGAATCGAAATCCCGTATTCGACGCGGTAGATGTTCAGCACGATCGCGACGGAGGTGGATAAGCACAGAGCCGCGTAGATCATCGCTTTGGAAATGACGCCGCGGGAAACTTCCGAGACGTTTTCGGCCAAGACCTTGACGGAAGGTTCGGCGAGCATCGAGATCGCGCCGAGGAGGAACCCGATGCCAAAGAAGAGACCGAGGTTCCCGCTCCGGGCGAACCATCTCCCGTAGCCAGAAGCCATCGGAATGAACCCGGATTCGGCTCCCATCAGGAACAGAATCAGGCCGAAGAACGTGTAAAGCAGACCGAAGAGAATCGTCGTCAGATCGCGGCGGTTCAGCTTTAAAAACAGGTTATAGATGAGGAAGAAGACCACGATCGGGAGCATCGAGATTGCGACGTCTTTCAAAGACGAAAGGAAATTCGAGAGATACATGCTCCCGATTTCCGCGTACGTCTCGACTTCGGGGAACATCCGGATCGCCGAATCGGTCGAATGGACCTTCGCCGAGAGGATGTCCTGGATGGCGTCGATCCTTCCCGCGTTCTTCAGAACGATCGAGAAGACCATGACCGAAAGGACCGTCCCGAGCGAGCAGAGTCCGGAATAGCCGAAGGAATCGTCTTCCGCGTTGTCCCCGCCGAGCACGCGCGCGACCGAGACGGAAATGCCAAGGATGAACGGAACCGTCACGACCCCGGTCGTCACGCCTCCCGCGTCGAAGACGATGGAGAAAAAGGTCGGGTCGGCGAAGAGTCCGAGCGTGAAGACGAGCCCGTATCCGATGGCGAGCCAATATTTCAGAGGCTTGTTGTAGATGACGCGGAGAATCGACATGACCAGGAAAATCCCGACCCCGACCGCCGCGATGGCGATGAGTGACCAGTCCGGCCCGTTCTTGGAAATGCGGGAAGCGAGGACACTGAGGTCCGGCTCGGCGAGGGTCGTTAAAATCCCCATGAGCAAAGCGATGAACAGGAGCAGGAAGATGGAGCGGCGTTTGGTCAACGTCGTCCCGACGATCGAGCCGATGCGTCCGATGGACATTTCGACGCCCATGTTGAAGAGGGTCGTGCCCAAAACGAGCGGAATCACCGAGATCAGCAAGGACACCATGATCGGTCCGAATTTGCTTCCGTCCGACTGCAAGGACATGTCTGGAATCAGAAAAGGAACGACGATCATCAGAAGACTCATCGGAAGAATCGCGAAAAGGGCTTCTTTGAACTTCGGCAGGATTCCGGAATAGAGGGTTTTCAGCGTTTCTTTTTTCATAGGTTCGAACGGTTGGATTCAGATGGAATTCGTAAGTCTCATTATACCATAGAGGCCTATCGGATTAGGGCGGGAAAAGGAAATAAAAAAACTCCCGCACGCGCTTACAGCATACGGGAGAAAGATGCAATCTTTCGCAGCAATCAGTGAATCTTGAAATTCAATGAACTTACTTCGCGCTAGCATCGGTGGCCGGAGCCGCGCCAATCTTCTTGACGTTAGAAGCTCTGAGACCTCTTTCGGAATTCTCGACGTCGAATTCGACCTTCTCGCCTTCCGAAGCAGTCTTGTAGCCATCCATAACTAAGGCAGAGTAGTGGAAGAAGACATCGGTGCCATCCTCAGCGCGGATGAAGCCGTAGCCTTTTTCCTTGTTGAACATCTTAACAGTACCCTTCATGGAAAAAGCCTTTCATAGTACCGACGGGTGAAACCCCATCAGCACGTATTTATATTATCACTTTTGTTTCGGATTCTGCACTATTTTTTTAAAAGGGAGCGCTTTTTCTGAAAAAGAAGTCTTTCCTTCTTACAGGGAAAAGCGGTAAGAGGCTCGGTCTAAATAAATAAAGAGACAGAAAAGTAAGGGAAATAGGCTTGTTTTCGCAAATGTCTGGCATAAACCCGGCCGTCCAAAGGCTTTTCAGGCGAAAGGAGAAAGCAAAGCCGGAATTTCGCTATTTTACTTCGTCAGATCGAATTCGACGGCCTTGTTCTCCGTGTAGATGTCTTCGTTGTCGTTCGGCTCGGGGATGGTCAGGGAGAACGTCTTGCCGTCCTTATCGGTGAACCCGTCTTCCTTGTCCGAATGGAAATAGCGGTACTCCGTCTCTTCATGGACGACGTCCGAGGACGGGACGACGGACAGGTTACGCTCTCCGACGAACACGTTCTTCTCGGCCGCCTTGACCGGATAGAGCTCTTCGTCGAAAGTAAACGTCAGGGTCGAGGATTCGTAACGGACCGAACCTTCTGCGAAGGCTTCGTCGGCCGCTTTCCTCGCCTTCTCGTAATAGAACGCCTCGTCCGCCCGAAGCGTACAGGTCAGAACGTAACCGGACTTGCTCTTTTCGAGCGAAACGTCCGAAAGGGTTGAACGGTCGACCGACGGGGAGAAGAGCCCGTCCACGGTACGGAAAGTATGTTCCTGATAATTCATCACGTATTCCTCGTACGAATCGGAGAAATACCCGTCGTGGACGCGTGAAGAAGTATCTTTCACAAAATACTGGTCGAAGAAGAGCTTGCCGTATTTCTGGATATAGTCGTCTTCCGTCCACGTGTTCTTATCTTCTTCCGTAAACTTCTTCCATTCGGAAGGGTCCTTGGCGAGATACGCCTCGATCTTTCCGCCTTCGGCGTAGAACCGGTTCGCGACCGAAGAGGTGGAATGGGTCAATAGGACCGCGGAACTGGTCAGATCGTAATTCTGGTAGAAGCGGCGGGATCCGTTCTTGATGCGGGTCAGATAGCGGGTCCCCGAAGATGTCTTCTGGGTCGCCTTGCTCACCGATTTCGAGAAGCCTTCGGTCAGCGCGTACTCGGAAAGGTTCTGCAGATAGGAAGAATACAGAAGAAGTCCGGTCGGGTCGCCCGAAAACGCCTCGACGACGCGGTCTTCCTTCAAAGCCGCCTGGGCCTGTTCCTTGGCCAGGACGAGGCTGCTCCTGCCTTCGAAAACTTCCCTGACCGAACTTGCTTCCGAGCTCGCGGAAGAAGAAGTCTGCCCGCACGAGAGGATGGCGGGGACCGTGGCGGCGATCAGAAGAAAGGTAAAAACATTCTTTTTCATAGAGGATGCGTACGAAGATATTCTATAACAAATCCATTTATTTTTTATTCCGTTCGTTTTTCTTCAAGAAAAAGAACGGATCTTCGTACTCTTTTAAAAGGCTTGAAAGGGCTCCGTTCACAAAGAAGGCGCTGAAAGAAGCGATGAAGAAAGAAAGCAGGAACGTCTCGAGGTACATCCTCGGATAAAACGCGCCCATGGACATCCCGATCTCCTGTTCGAGTTCCTTCCGGAAGAAGACTTGGAAGACGGTCAGGAACGCGGAAGACTCCAGAAAGCTCAAAAAGGAAAGGACGTAACAGAAGAGGGCGTAGTACGTCCGGATTTCGTCCGCGCTGAAGCCGAGGAGCAGATCCGTCCGGACTTTTTTCAGATCTTCCTTGATCAGCAACAGCAGCACGAACGTCATCAGCGTCACCGCGATGAACGAGGAAATGACGGAAAATACGCGTAATCCGTCGGAGATCTTCGAAGCGATTTCCTCGATTCCTTCCTTGATCTTCTTCACCGGCAGGGAGAAGCGGTACTCCGGGTAACGATCGCTTAAATCGTTCAGGATTCCGTCCATCGGGCTTCCCTCCCGGAAACGGAAATGGACGTTCTCGATTCTTAATTCCTCCTGCGTGAACCCGAACTGGTCTTCGGCCAGGGCCGAGAGGAAGAACGGATCCTGATAGAGGAAATTTTCCTCGTCCCGGATAACGCCCCGGACCGTCGCTTCCCCGTCGGCGAAGATGTTCTTGTAACTTCCTTCTAGATATTTCGTCTCTTTGAGACAGGTGAAATAGAGTTTCCGGTTCAGGCTGCTTTCGGCCGAACCGAACAAGGAGACTGCCGCGTTTGAAGAAAGGACGACTTCCGAAGAGTCCTTCGGAGCCCGGCCGAGGATTAGGTCCTCTTCGTGAAAAAGAGAAAAACGCAGGGGATGCTTCACGCTCTGGGACAAGTCCCCCATCAGCACCCCGTCCTGATAGACGATCGTCGCGCCCTGGAACCCGTCGAGGTCAAACTGCGCCTCGTACTGGTAATCCGCGATCTGGTTCAAAAGGGTCTTGTCCTTGGAAGCGTAGACCGGTTTCAAAAAACCCGAGGCGGATAAGGACGGGGCCGAGTAATAGAACGAATCGGTTTCTTCCGCGCTCAGAATCAGAGGCGCGTATTCCTGATAGATCTGAAAGATTCTGGAGAACTTCATCGAATCCTCGTACTCGTTCAATACCTCGATCGACCCGTAATTCCCCTCGGAGCATTTGTCCGGGAATTCCTCCTTGCCCAAAAGATGGAACGAATACGAGTCGTATTTCTCTTCCGATTTCAGAAGGTTCAGCACTTTCCTCTTCTTTCCCGGGCGGAGAAGAAGCGTGTACGACCCGTAGACCGTCCAGGGATTCTCGAAAGGCCCGTCCCTCGTATCCGTCTTTCGGAACTGCATCTCGTTCAGCAAAACGTTCTCGAAGAACAGCGGAGACGAATGGACGATCCGGCTCTTCTTCCCGATCCGGACTTCCTTGACCCTGAACAGGAGCTCGATTTCGTATCTGAACGAGGCGTTTGCGACCTTCAGATGAAGAACCGGCTCTTCTTTTATGAGATACGCGTCCATCCCCGCTTCCCCGTCCTCTTTCGGAATGCCTAAAAACGAAGAGAATGAAGCGAAGTCGTTTAAGGAAAGCAGTAACGAAACCTCGTCGTTCTGAAGCTTCCGTTTAGTGAAGAGAGACGAAACATCGTCTTCAAGCTCTCCGAGCGTGACGAACTCCGCGAACGTCCGGATGGAGAAATGCGCAAAGGACAGACGGACGTTCCCGTCCATAAAATACGCCTCGTTCGCGTTCGGAAACTCCTCTTCGTAATTCAAGGCGAAATACGTCCCCACGCCGCAGATGTCCGAAGGATATTTCGCCGCTATAGACTTTACTTCCCCGTAGGAACAGGACGTATACGATGTCGAAGCGTACGCGGACGTCTTCTTGACCGCCTCGACCGTGTTTTCCTCCAAGGACGAAGAAAGATAATGCGCGATTCCTTCGCATAGGGACGTCGAGAATAAGGAAATGAGTCCCAAAGAAATCAGGGCTAGGGACGAAGCGAACAGAGAAAAGAAGCTCCTCCTTTTCTTTCTAATAAGCGTCCGGATGACCGACGAGAAGAAATACGTAAAAGGCACGCCTTTCTTTTTCGGAACTTCCGCTTTCGGCCCTTCCGTTCCCTTTTTCTTCTTTCCTTTCAAGACGAACGAGCGGTCCTTATAGAGGAAGACCGAATCGTCCTTCCGGATTTCGTTCAGGGAATGCGTCACGATCAGAACGAGCCTGTGCTCGGATAATTTCTTGAAATATTCCGTTAAAACCTGTCTAGAGAGAGCGTCGAGCGGACCGAGCGGCTCGTCGAGGATGTAGAGAGGAACGTCCTTGACGAAAGCCCGCGCCAGAGAAACGCGCTTTTTCTCCCCGCCGCTCAGATCCCGGATTTTCTTGTCCAGAAGCCCGGAGATGCGCGTAATTTTCGCGACATAAGCAATCCGTTCGTCCGGGGAGGAAGCGTCCGAAAAGAGGAGAGGAACTTTTAAAGCCTCGTAGACGCTCTGATCCTCCTCGGGCAAATCGTCCTGGTACGAGAAGGAACAGAGGAAGGCACAGAACCGGCTCTTTTCTTTCGGACCTATCTCCTTCATTTCTTTCCCGTTCACTTTGAGTGAGCCCTGATAATCCGTCAATATTCCGCCGAGGATTTTTAAGAGGGTCGACTTTCCGCACCCGGACGGGCCGACGAAATAATAGAGTCCTTCCGAAGGCAGGGAAAAAGAGACGTCGCGAAGGACTTCTTCCCCTTTGAAGTACGAATACGAAAGATGGCTCGCCTCGATCATGTCCCCTACTCCCCTTTCAGGCAGAAGATCAGGTCCTTCGAATAGAACCGTTTCAGAGGAATCCGGTTCGTGAAGTAGCAGCTTAAAAACGAAAACAGGACCAAAAGGGCATAGATTCCCTTTCCTTTTCCGAAGCTCAGAAAAGGCGTCAGTCCGTTCTTCACGAGCACCCGGTTTCCTAAAGGCAGGACGAAGCGGAGAGAAATCAGCGTCAGTACGGTCAGACCGGCAAAGAGAATCCACATCGTCCCGTCCCCGAGAGAGAAGAAATCCTTCTTCCCGATCCGGTACGAAAGATAAAGGGCCATCTCTTCTTTTTTCTCTTCGTAGAGCGAAGTCAGAACCACCTCGAGTAATAGAAGGGAACAGAAGAACGACAGGATCAGAAAGAGACTCGCCGCTTTCGAAAGAGCCGAAAGCATGTCTTCCAAAGACGACGCAAGCGCGAGCGGGACGGATACGGCCGTATAGGAAGAGTCGTTTTCGATGCTCTTATAGAATCCGTACGCGTTTTCCGTATGAACGAGCGTCTTGAAGGACGTTAACGGATCGTCCTGATCCGAGAAGGAAGGGGAGAAGCGTTCTTTCAGGGTCAGCTTCTTCCCGGCCCGTTCGGAGAGGTTCTTCAGAGGGTAACTCATCACGTCCTCCATCATCTTCGGATAGTCGTAATAGACCGCCTTCCTCGAAAGGATGTCCTTTTCCTTGGCAATCCCCACGACCGTGAATTCGTATTTCCTTTCGAACACGTCCTTTACGGTCTTTCCGTTATAAGAAGTCTCCATCAGGGAACTGAATCCGATGGAAAGGACCGATCCGAGGGAGACTCCTTCTCCGCATAAGGACGGGGAGATGACGATTTCCCGAAAAGAAGCCGGAATCTGTCCTTCCTTCAGACGCCCTTCCGAAGGGAACGACGGGGTGAAGAAGATCGGTTCGGACAAAGTCTTTCCATTCTTTTCCGCTTCCGAAGAAGAAGGAAGCAAAGCTTCGAGGCAAGGATAGAACGAAAGATCCTTTTCTTTCGCAAGGAACATCTCCTCGGTCCTTTCGGAAAGGGAGACTTTCTTAAAAAGGCTCATCTCCTTCCCCTGTATGGGATATTCATTCTTTTCCGAGACGTCCAGGAACGAATAGGAAAAGAAGTCCCGGCTGAGAAGGTCGATTTCTTCCTTTCCTCCTTGAAGGACGAGGCACAGGGTCAAGAACAGAGAGAGGCAGAGGGAACAGAAGACTAAGGAAAGAACGACGCGGAACAGGCGTTTTTTCAGAAACGAAAGGGCGAGATAGAGGGAGGAAAAGAAGGAGACGCCTTTATTTTTCGAACCAAATCCCGGTTCTTTTTTCTTCTTCCGTTCCTTCTTGGAATCGAGGACCAGTTTCCCGTTCTTCAAAAGATACACCTGATCCGAATACTGGTAAGCCAGTTCCTCGTTGTGAGTAACGATCACGATGAGGCGGTCCTCCCCGAGTTTCTGGAACAATTCCATGATGCTCTTCGCGTTACCTGCGTCGAGCGAACCGGTCGGTTCGTCCGCCAGAAGAATCGGAGAAGAAAGGACGAGCGAACGGGCCAAGGCGACCCGCGCCTTCTGTCCGGAACTTAAAGAAGAGATTTCCCTTTTGGCCAGTTCCCCGACCGAACAGGACTCGAGGGCGGTCTTCGCCTTCTTCCTCGCTTCGTTCAGTTTCTCCCCTTTTAAAAGGAGAGGAAGAGACACGTTGTCCTCGGCGGAAAGATGATCGAGGAGATAGAGGTTCTGAAACAGGAATCCCGTTCTTTCGACAGGGCAGGAAAGACGGATCCTTCCTTTCGTCGGGGAAAGATACCCGGCGAAAAGGAAAAGCAATGAGGACTTCCCGCTTCCGGATTCCCCTAAGATCGAGACCAGTCCGGGCCCTTTGATCTCCGCGCTCAGATCGTTCAGGACGGGATGCGTCCCTTCCGCGTCCCGATACGAAAGAAAAATGTGCTCGGCTTTCACAAAACTCATAAAAAACTTTCTTCCCGTTTTCTATAAGGAAGAAAGTTCTATAAGATCCGAAGTTTTTTCTAAGAGATTTTCTTAAAGACGAAATAGAGCGCGACGCCGAACGCAATCAGTAAGAGCACGACGAACACGGCTGCGGCGGCGGTCCTGCCGTTCGAAGTATCCCCGACCTTCTTCGGCGTGACGTCGACGACATGCGTCTCTTCTTCCTTCTTTTCTTCTTCGCGAACGACCGCCGGGTTCTTCTTCTCTCCCCGGTATGGCCCTACAGGAGAGTCTTTTCCGACTTCGGTCGAAAGATACGAAGGAATCTCTTTTCCTTCTTTTTTCTTTTTCTTCTTGAACAGCATGTTCCTTTAATCTCCGTATTTCAGAAAGAACGCGTTTTCGATTAAAGCGGATATCGTGACCGGTCCGACTCCTCCGGGCACCGGCGTGTAGACGTTCTCCTCCGGGACGAATCCGAGGTCTCCTCCCCCGTCTTCCTGATAACCGCAGTCGATCAGAAGGGAAGAAGGAGAAAGGTCTTCTTTCCGGATCAGTCCCCGTTTTCCCGAGGCGAGGACGATGACGTCCGAACGTTTCGCCTCTTCCCGGATATCCCGGATGTCCGTCTTCGAATGCACGGTCGTGACGTACGCGTTCTTCTTTAATAAAAGCAGGGCGATCGGCAGCCCGACCGAGACGGAGCGTCCGACGACGAGGGCCTTCTTCGAACCGACATCAATCTGATAGAAATCCAGCAGTTCCTTCACGGCGCGGGACGTGCCGGAAAGATAGCGCAGATCCCCTTTTGCGAGCTTTCCGAAGTTCGTTCCCGTCAGCATGTCCGCGTCTTTCTCGGGAGGGATTTCTTCGGTTAAGAGGCTTTCTTCCTTAAATAAAAGAGGGCGGGCGAGAAAGACGGAAGAAAGCGCATCCTGTTCCGCTTCCTTTAAAACCTTCTCTCCTTCCGAAAGGTTCCTTACCTCCTTCAGAAAGACTTCCTGACCGAATTTTCTTAAAAGGGACGCGACGAGCTTCGCGTAGCTCTCCGCTTCGAAAGAATTCGGGTTGACGAGGATATATCCGCGGATTCTCTGTCCTTTCTCAATCCGTTCCCGGATTTTCGAGCGGATTTGTTCCCGGACGGGTTTCCCTAAAAGCTCCTTTCCCACGAGCTCAGTCCTTTTCTTCTTCCATCTTCACCGCGGCCGGGACCTTCGGAAGTCCGGGCATGCGCAAGACCGCCCCGGTCAGAGGGATCACGAACTGCGCTCCGGTCGCGACTTCGACGGACTTCACGTGGAGCGTGAATCCGGTCGGCGCGTTCAGAAGTTTCGGATCGTCCGAGAAGGACATCGGTGTCTTCGCCATACAGACATAGAATTTGTCGTATCCTTCTTTGTAGCAGAAATCGATGGTCTTCTGGGCCTCCTCGGAATATTCGACGCGGTCCGCGCGGTAGATTTCCTTCGCGATGCGCTCGATTTTTTCCTTCAGGTCTTCTTCTTTCTTATAGAGCGGATGATACTTCGACGGCACGTCGCTTAAAAGCATCAGAGCCTTGTTCGCGACGTCTAAGGCGCCTTTAGGGCCTTTGGCGAACGCGTCGTTCAGAGCGCAGTCGTACCCTTTTTGACGGCACCAGCTCTCGAGGGCTTCGATTTCCTTCGGCGTGTCGGAAGCGAAGCGGTTGATGTTGATTAAGACCGGCAGGCCGTACTTCTTCATGTTCTCGACGTGGCGCTCGAGATTCGCGAAACCCTTCTTCAGGGCTTCGACGTTTTCTTTTTCCAGTTCTTCGAAAGGCACTCCGCCGTGGAGCTTCAGCGCGCGGATTGTCGCGACGACGACGCAGAGATCCGGGGCAATCCCGGCTTCCGGGCACTTGATGTCCAGGAACTTCTCCGCGCCGAGATCCGAGCCGAATCCGGCCTCGGTCACGACGTAATCCCCTAAGGCCAAGGCGGTCTTCGTCGCGACGATGGAGTTGCACCCGTGGGCGATATTCGCAAAAGGTCCGCCGTGAATCAGAGCCGGCGTTCCGTTCGACGTCTGGACCAGGTTCGGCTTCAGGGCGTTCTTCATTAAAAGCATCACGGCGTTCGTCACCTTGAGGTCACGGACGGTCACCGGTTTCTTATCGTACGTGTAGGCGACGACCATGTCCCCGAGGCGCTTCTTGAAATCCGCTTCGTTCTTGGCGAGGCAGAGGATGGCCATCATCTCGTGGGCGACCGTGATGACGAACCCGTCCTTCCGTTCGACCCCGTTCAGAGGTTTACCGGTCTTCTTCGATATGCCGCCCTGTCCGATCGTGATTTCGCGCAGGGCGCGGTCGTTCATGTCCATCGCACGCCGCCAGGTGACGTTTTCCGGATCGATAGAAAGCTCGTTGCCCTGGAAGATGGAATTGTCGATGATGGCAGCGACGAGGTTGATCGAGGAAGTCAGGGCGTGGAAATCGCCCGTAAAATGCAGGTTGATGTCCGTCGAGGGTTCGACGGTGACTTTTCCGCCTCCGGTCGCTCCGCCCTTTAATCCGAACACCGGCCCCAAGGAAGGCTCGCGCAGAGCCACGATGGCTTTCTTCCCGAGGTAGCTCAAAGCGTCGGCCAGCGCGATGGACGTGGTGGTCTTGCCTTCCCCGGCCTTGGTCGGAGTGATCGCCGTGACGAGGATCAGTTTCGCGCGGTGGTCCTTTTCGGGGACGCGCGGCTCGATCTTGGCCATGTACGGTCCGTACGGATATAAATCGTCAGGGGATAAGCCCAGTTTCTTTCCAATCTTGGTGATTTTCTGCAGTTTCATACCGTCTCTACCTCGTTTCTACTTCCGTTGCCGAAGATAGATTTATTATAAATCAGTCCGCTCATAAAAACCTATCCAACTTTCCGGGCGTGCACCCTTTCGAAAGAAGAAAAACACGATAGAATAAAGGACGGATGGAGAAAAAAGATGATGGAAGAATATAAAGATTACATGGTCGACGCCATCGCCGGGAACGAATCGATTAGGGCTTACGCGGTCACGAGCAGAAACTTGGTCGAATACGCGCGGAAAGCGCACAATCTCTCCCCGATCGCCACGGCGGCCCTCGGGCGTACGATGTCCGTCACGGTCCTGATGGGAAGCATGTTGAAGAACGAGTCGGACACCCTGACCATCCAGATCAACGGGAACGGGCCTTTGAAGAACATCACGGCCGTCTCGGATAACGGTGGGAACGTCCGCGGATACGTCGCCAACCCTTACGTTATCCTCCCGCCGGAAGCCAACGGCCATCTCAACGTCGGCGGAGGCGTCGGACAGGGAACGCTGACGGTCATCCGCGACCTCGGGCTGAAGGAACCATACGTCTCGACGATTCCGTTACGGACCGGGGAAATCGGGGACGATTTCACGTATTATTTCGCACAGTCGGAACAGACCCCGTCCTCGGTCGGCTTAGGCGTCTTACTCAATAAGGAAAACGTCACGGTCGCCCACGCCGGCGGATTCATCCTCCAGCTTCTTCCGAATTGCCCGGAGGAAATCATCGAAAAGCTCGAGGCGAACTTAAAAGAATTCAACGTTAATTCCCGGAATAATTCTATCTACATCACTTCTTCTTATGGATTTTGATGG
>CAYUFI010000031.1:0-18026 GCA_964444175.1 uncultured Clostridiaceae bacterium
CCGTCGGTCGCCGTGATTTCGGTCGTCCCGTCGCTTCCGAGGACGGTCAGATCAGTGCTGTATTTCGAATTCGTATCAAACGTGAATCCGGAGATGCTCTGAATCGTCTTGGTAGAATCCTTTAAAGTGAAGGTAATCTTGCAACCGTTTCCAGAAGAAGCGCTGTAAAGGCGGATGGAATTGGTATAGAGGCCGACAGGATTGCTCGAATCGCCTTTGTTGACAACTGCGGTGAAATCGCCAGAGATTCCCAACTCAGAAGCGTAATCAGTGTCATCAGTGGCCTTCAAAGAATCCGCACTCGATGTAACTTCAACAGATGTAACGGCGCCGGCTTTGACGACAACCGCGGAAACGACCGTGTTGCCGGCAATCGTGCCGGTATAGACGCCGTCAGTCGGAGTGACTGCCTTTCCATTGACCGTGACTTTCGAAAGCGTGTAGCCGTCTTCGACCGCGACCGTGAAGGTGAAGGTCGAACCGTTGGTGCCGGAAGTCGCGCCCAGAGTGACGGTCGCGCCCGTGACTTCGTCCGCGGTGACGGTGGACGTTCCGGCCGTCAGAGACGTGACGTTGACCGTTTCGCCTCCGTTCTTAGCGAATTCAAGAGTTCCTTTGTAATTCTTGACAAACCCGTTCAGAACAACGGTGTCGTTCTGGCAGATGTCGGCCGTAACGGATTCATCCTTGACGGAGTTAAAGACCTGAATCGTCTTGGTGGAATCGGCCGGATCGGCGATGTAGAAGCCGCCGAATTTATCGGCATTCTTCGTAGCGACGCCCGTGACGTACATTCTTTCGGAAGTGAACACATTGTCCGCCAGGTTCAGCTTAGCCAAGCTGGCTAAGGCAGTGGTAACGCTGATCGGTGCTTCCGCCGTACCCATATCCGGCATGACGACGTTGACTTCGAAGGTATGGGTCACGTCTCCGAGTTTCGCCGTGATCGTGGCGGTGCCTTTGGCAACGCCGGTAACGACGCCGTTAGCGACCGTCGCGACGGCTTCGTCGGAGTACGACCAATCAAACTTCGAGACATCATAGTTGTACGGATTCGCGGAAATCGGAGCCTTCAACGTGGAACCGACGATGACAGAAGCGGACTTAGCGCTGAATTCGAATTCGGTCGGAGCAACCAGATTCGCGACGGAGTAGAACTCGACCGGGAAGTAGCCCGTATTCACCTTACCATCCTTGAAGACCTTGCTCGAGGCATAAACGCCGAACGTGTTATAAATGCCGTTGGCGGAAATGTAATAATCGCTGCCTTCGACCGTGGTGTGAACCGTGTTGAAGGTGCTGTCCCAGGTCCAGACGGTCTTCGCCGTATCGTCGAGACTTGCATTGACATACTTAGACCCCTTGACGGCATTGATGTACTTGCCGTCCTTGAACTGGAGGTTGTATCCGCCATCGACCGTCTTTAAGACGACCTTGGACGCAGCCGTATATTCAGAAACAGAGGCCAGATAGTTGCCGTTGATCGCGCCGTTCAAGAAGACGTTCTTGTTGAGATTGCCCTGCAGGACGCCCGCGACATATTCGGTGTCCGCGGCGACTTCCTTGAGGGCCGGAGCGCCCGTAACCGTCATCGGAGCCTGATCGCCTTCTTCGAGGATTTCAATCACGGTTTTACCGGAATTTTCGATCGTCGTGTTGAATTTCTTGATCAGAGTAGTGATCTTAATCTTGGCGTTGATGGTCAGTTTGTCAACGTTGTCGCCTTTATAACCGTAGACTTCGAACATGGTCGCCGAATCGGATTTTTCGACCGCACCCTTGGTGTCGGAGACCCAGAAGGTTCCTTTGGCTTCGACCTTGACGATGTAACCGGTGATGATGTAGGTGTCGACCGAGCTGGCTTTGTCTGCCAAAGTCTGTCCGGCAGCAATCGCTTCGGTGACCGTCGCTTTAATCGTTTTGACCGTCGGCTTTTCGCCCGTGCAGGAGACGAGGTAACCGCCGCTGGTCTCGGAGACGCCTTTATAGGCCGTGATCTGCGCGTAGACGACCACGGTCCCACCGACCCAGATATCATCGTCGGTGACGGCTTCGTTCTTTTCGCCCTTCTTGACGCGGAAGACCTCGAACTTCTCGCCGCCTTCTTTGGCCGGCTTCAGATAGAACGAGACATTGCCGTAGGAGCTAGGAGCATCGACGAAGGAATCGACGACGCCCTTGATGTAATAGGAGGAAGGAGTCGGGTTGCCGGATTCGCTGACCGCCTTGCCGACCTTGACCGCGTCCTCGTTGTCGAGCGGGTCTTCTTCGGTGCCGGCGTGGACCGTCTTGTAGATGTCGATGGCGGTACGGGCGTGGCCGACAGTGATGTCGAACGAATCGGAGATGGTGCCCTTATAGGTGACCGTAATCTTCGAAGTTCCTTCGGCGACCGCGACGACGTACTGGCCGAGAATGGTCGCGGCATTCGTATTCGAGGAGGTGATGACTAAATCACCGGTGTGAAGCAGGTTCGGGACGTTGACGGCGATGTTCGCGGAGATCTCGAGCTTGATGTTGCTAGCGCCGACATAGAAATCGCCGAACGCATCCTTGTTGTCGATCGAGATGCTGGTGACGGAAGCAACCTCGGACGAGACGACCGGCGTTTCGGAAGAGAACGAAGCTTCCGAGCTAAGGACGGAAGACGTATTTCCGCAGGCGGTGACGCCCAGAGAAAGTGCAAACAGACTGAGGACGGCTAGAACAGACTTCTTTTTCATGTGATTTAACCTCCATTTTGTAACGCACATGTTTTATAGGACTATAAGACTAACAATATGTTGAGTCTTACGGGCCATATTAACGGGAAGAGCCCGGTAATACCGAAAAAAGAGAAGACGGCGGAAGACTACTGATAGAACGTCTGGTTCTGCAGAGAAAGAAGGACCTTCTCGTAGCGCTTCCTTTTCGTCACGCCCAGGACGGTCAGGACGATTCCCGCGATCAGCAGGAGCGCCCCGACGGCGAGCAGGACGACGAAGACCCAGAACTCCGGAGCCGAATAGCTGATCCGGTTCTGGTTGTTCGCCTTGTGGGAGAGTAAGAAGAAGACGTACGACAGGACAAGAAGGATGAGGGCGATCATATTGAACGACATGCCCTGGGCGAACGCGTTCCTTCCCTTTTGGATTTCGGCGTGGGACGCGGCCGCGAGCGATTTCTTCTCTTCCTCGCTCACGTCCTTGTGGACGAGCCAGCCGCAGCGCGGGCAGACGTAGGCGACTTTCGTCTCCCCGTCCATCTGTTCGGAATATATTTCCTCGGACGCGGCCTTTTTCTCGACCTTGTGTTCGTCGATGCGTTTTCCGCAGTGGGTGCAGTACAGCATGTTCTCCGCCTCCTTATTCGACCACGCTCACGTCGCTCGAGCTAGACGCGATGATCTGATACGAGATGCGGCCGCTCGAAGCCTTGTGGTATCCGTAGATTCCCGAGGAGACATGGAAGGTCTTGCCCTTGAAATCGTCAATCGAGGACCAGATCGTGCTCGAAGATGTGTCCGGCTTATAGAGGAACGGCAGATAGAGCACGTAATCGAGGCTCTGGCCGGTCGAAGCGTTCGCGATATAGAGCGTTGCGAAATGGTCGTCGCTGATATATCCGCCGGTCACCTTCACGTTCGAAGTGAGGCTCACGGGGCAGTTCAGATACCAGAGATCCGACGTATCGATTTCGCTCGCGGCGAACTCGAACGTCTTCAAAGGATATTCGTCGTTATCGGCGGCCGTGAACAGAACGCGGGCGTCCGAATCGCTGGTCGCAAAACGCGCGAAGCTGACAGAGGTAATCTGGAACCCGAAGTTTTCCGAATCGAGCGCGAGTCCGCAGATTTCGATGTAGTTTCCTTTCGTCGTGAACTTGCTCGGGATCGAATTCATGCCCGTGAAGACATTGATTCCGGCGTATTCGGCGTCTTCGCCCGGAGCGAACATCTCGCTTCTGCCGCCGTGTTCGGCATCGAACCGGCCTTCAAGATACAGGATGTTATTGGCAAACCCGGCGACGGTGCCCTGCAGGCGCACGCGCCTGTTGTCGTACGGGTTGGCGTAAGTCGGATCCGCAATCTGCTTCTCGACTTCCTTCTTGATGTCGAGGATAGAGGTTTCGGTGTAATCCCCGTTGTTGTAATCCGGGTCGTCCCCGCCCCACATATGGAGGCTGAGGGCTCTGGCCTGGTCGTTCGCTTCTTCGAACGTCTTCTGGAACATCGGGAACTGATCGACGCCTTTCAGCATCGAATACCCTTCCTGAACAATCCAGAGGTTCAAGCAGATGAGTTCGTTGTACGGGCAGTTTTCCTTATCGGAAATCCAGATCATCGAGACGTATCTCGAACCGGTGGAGTCAAATTCCGGCGCGGCATACTTCGTGTTTTCGGTCGCAGGGGCCTGGACGACGATCGTCTTGGCCGCCTTTAATTTTTCTTTCGTGAAGTCCGAGGCTTTCTTGCCCCAAGGCTCGACCGAGCCGGTCGATTCCGGCGTGTCGATGCCGTAGAAACGGGCCTTGATCGCCGCCGAGGAAGTCGAGGTGACTTTCGGCGTGAAATGTGCGGTATCCCCGTCGATCGCGGTCTTCAGGGTTACTTCCCCGATGCCGTCCTTATAGAAATCGCGTCCGGTATAGTCGATGCCGAGAAGGACAGACCCGTTGTGGACGTAGTCGATCTCGCCGACTTCCGAAGAGGAGTTATCCGCGGAAACCGTTTCGGAGGAAGCCGCCGCGGACGAAAGGACTTCCGAATTCAGGACAGAAGTCGTCTGTCCGCATCCGGTCAGAAGCAGTCCGAGAGATAAAACGGCGAGTAAAAGCAATCTTTTCTTCATGAAACACATTCTCCTATTCCGACATGTCCGCCTTGACTTCGTTCACGGCGTTCTTGAAGAGCGTATCGACCGATTCGTTTCCGGTCAAAGCCGCGGTGACGACGGCGCCGACCTGGTCGCGGGCCGTGGAGGAACCCGGGAAATACGGCTGTTCGATGTAATGCCCGTCGATGTCGTTCTTGACGACCTTGGTATTCTTGACGATGGCCGGCTGGTCCGGATCGTCAAGATAATCGAGGAAGTCATCCGTTTCGTACGCGGATTTGCGGACCGGGACGTAGCCCTGTTCGCTCGAGATGCATAAGTCGCCGTTCACTTCCGCGCCGGTCAGATACTTCATGAACTTCCAGGCGTAGAGCTGGCGCTGTTCGTTGATTTCCGCAGAGTAACGGACGTTGTTGAGGAGCGTCATGGTCGGACCCTGCGTGATGTAGAGAGGATTGTTGTTGGAAGCTGGAACCTTCGCGACCCCGACCGTGAATAGGTCTCCCGACGGCACCTGGTAGGACGCGCCGCCCGAGGAGCCGACGTCGAAGACGCACTTGCCGGTCGTGAAATAGTTCGACCCGTATTCGCCTTTCGAGCCCTTGGTCTCGAAATAGCCTTTGGCGTGCTGAGCGCGGAATTCCTCGACCATCGCCTTGTTCTTGGCGCTAGCGAAATCGATCTGTCCTTTTCCGTTTTCGTCCAGAGACAGATATCCGCCTCCGTTCTGATACGCCTTCGAGATGAAGAGGTTCGCGTCGTCGTCGTAGAAAGCCGGCATGACGAGCGAATTGATCGTGATGTCTTTCCCGTCGAGTCTCTTGGTGACCTTGCCGCTCATGAACTCGTCCTTGATCCAGGCGTTGAAAGCCATGTATTCGTCCCAGGTGAGATTCGAGACCCAGGTATCGATGGCGCCCGGAGTCTGCACTTCCCCTTCGGTATAGACCGGGACGAGCTCGGCGAGATAGTCCTTGTTGTAATAGAGGACTTCCGAAGACTTCATCAGCGGGAGGGAGTAAGTTCCCTTCTGGGTATAGGAGGATCCTTCCTTGTAGAAAGCCTCGACGAAATCGGAAGCGTCGGCGTCCCCGATGTAGCTTTCCTTGCCAAAACCGACTTTTTCGTCGTCGATATATTTGTCCAGGTTGACGACGTAGCGCCCCGCGTTGCCGTTTTCGGCCTGCAGGTACGTGGCGACATGGTCCGGATAGGCGATGGCCATCGTCGGGATGTTCCCGGTGCCTAAGCCGGTGGAAATCTGGCGGAAGATCTCGTCGTATCCGCCGACCTGCTTGGCCGTGATGGAGATGTCGACGCCTTCGTTCTTCTTCACGAGGGCGGCGAAATTCTTGGCGTAACGGTCGATATAGTTCTCGAGCTTCTTATTGAAGGTCGTCCAGAACGTGATTTCGACCGTGTTCGAAGAAACCTGGCTCGATTCCGATTCGGTCACTTCCGAATCGTCCGAGCTATTTGCGGACGTTCCGCCCGCAAGAGAGGACGTCCCTCCGCAGGAAAAAAGTCCGCCGGAAAGGGCCAATAAAACCCCGATTTTCATCAGCTTCGAGAACTTATTCATAGAATCTTATCTTTCCTTTCCTAGCGGACAGTAAACATGAAACCGCGACTAAAACGACTGTATTAACCGAAATGACCTTCCGGCGATTAGGCCATGGCCTTGTTGACTTCGTTGACGGCGTTTTCGAACTTTGCGTCGACTTCGGAGTCGTACTTGGCCGGATCCTCGTTGAGGGCCCAGGTCATAAGGGAGGAAGCCTGCGAACGGGCAGCGGACGATCCCTTGAAGACCGGCGAGGTGAACAATTCATAGAAGTTCTCCGTGTTCTGCGACTTGCCGATGTAGGAGATGTTCAGAGCCTTCAGACGGTCGTAGGTCTTTTCGCTGGCGAGCGTGACGTCGCCGGCATCGAGGTAATCGTCGTTCACATAGACCGAATGGCGGACACCCATGTAGTCGGTGTTCAGAGCCCAGGCGAGGGCGTTTTCCTTCGAGGTCATGAATCTCCAGAAGAGATAGGAGGCCTTGGCGCGGTTAGCATCGCCGTGATCGAGAACCGCTAAGGACGGTCCCTGGTTGATGGCGATGTGTTCCTTGCCTTCGGCGTGCGGAATACGGGCGACACCGACGTTCATCGGGTTAGTATCGACGAAGTTGTAGTTAGCGCCGGCCGAAGACGAAACGGTGAACAGGGCGTTGTTCGTGGTGAAAAGATCCGAGGTATAGGCGTTGTTCGAACCCTTGGTCTGGATGTAGCCGTCGGCCTTGGCCTTGCTGAACGTCTTGAGCAGGGACTTCATGTTCGCGTTGTTGAACAGGATTTCGCCCTTGCCGGTCGTCATGTCGAGCTTGGTGTAGTCGTAGCCGTACTGTTCGGCAAGCGTGATGAAGAGGTTATCGTCCGAATCGTAGGTGAAGATCGTCTGGCCCGCCTTCTTGGCGTCGCCCGTGGCGAGGATCGGCTTGACGGTTTCGTTGTACTTCTTCAGGGCCGGGCAGAGATGGCCGAAGAGTTCTTCCCAGGTCAGGTCCTCGAGGTAGGCCTGCGTCAGAGGTTCGCCGTTATTGATGGCAGGGTCGACGGCGCTGAGGTTCAGACCGAGCAGGACGTCCTGGTTGTAATACATGAATTCGGTGGACTTGTCCCACGGGACCGAATAGGTGCCGCTGACCGGATATTCCTGACCTTCCTTCATGAAGGTTTCGAGGTAATCGGCCTTGTCTTCTTCGGTGAGGCCGATGGTCGAATCGTTCAGATAAGTGTCGAGATCGACAGCCTTGCCATAATCGAGATACTCGACGACGTGGTCCGGATAGCACTGGACCATATCCGGATAGTTGGCCGTGCTGAAGCCGGCGATGGTGTTGGACTCGAGGGTCGAATACGAGCCGGAGACGATCGTCGAAGTGATGGTGACGTTCGGTTCGATCTGCTTGAAGTCTTCGATGTATTTATTGAGCTGCGTCTGATAGCCCTTGCCGGTGGTGGACCATAACGTGATCGAGACCGGTTCGCTCATCTGGTTCTTCAGATCGTAGTTCTTGACAGCATCCGACGCGTGGCCGCCCTGGTTGATTGAGGTCTTGGACGTGGTCTGTTCGGAAGAAACGGCTTCCGACGAAGCGGCTTCGGACGAAGCGGCGACTTCCGACGAAGCGGCGGACGAGGTCACCGCCACGCTGTAGGTGTTTCCACAGGACGCGAGCACAGCGACGAGCGGAAGCAGGACGAATGCGACTAAATTCTTTTTCATGAATTCCCTCCTTATTGGAATCACTGTATGTCTAATTATCTCTACGATAAATTAAACCAAAATAGAAACGGCCATCTTCTCGACGATCGGTTTTCTCAGTTCAATTCGAACAGGATATAACTTCAAAGGCACTTTATTATATACCACAATCGGGAGCGCTCCGAAAAACCCAATTTTCGGGAGCGTCCCTGAAAACGGTATCAGCACGGGCTTTTTTAAGGATTCTATCCTTTGATGCCCGCACGGCCGACGCCGCGCATGATGTACTTGCGGAAGATGACGAATAAGAGGAACAGCGGGACCGTGACGACGACCGTCGCCGCCATCTGATAGCCGTAGAGGACGCGGTTGAGCTCCGGATCCTGGAAGGCGCTGCCTCTAAGACCGTTGGAGATCAGCTGGTACTCGTGGTTACCGGAAGTGATGAGGTTCGGCCAGACGTAGGAGTTCCACGTACCCATGAACTTCAGGATGCAGATGGAAATCAGGGTCGGAGCCGCGAGCGGGACCATGACCGTCCAGAGGATGGACCAGTCGGACTTACCGTCTACCTTCGCGGCCAGGTAGAGCTCATTCGGAATCTGCTTGAAGTTCTGCCGTAACAGATAGATGTAGAAGACCGAGACGACGAACGGGACGATCATGGCCAGATACGCGTCGGTCAGGGTCTGACCTTCGCCGATCCAGCCGAAGGAGTTGACCGTGATGTAGTTCGAGATGACCATCATCTCGCCCGGGATCATCATGGTCATGAGGAAGATCCAGAACATCGCGTTCCTGCCCTTGAACTCGAGGCGGGCGAACGCGAAGGCCGCGAACACCGTGGTTAAGAGGGTCCCGATCGTGGAGAAGATCGCGACGACGACCGTGTTCTTCATGTAGGTCACGAAATCGAAGACCTGGAAGACGTAGACGTAGTTGCTCCACATGACGACGCTCGGGAAGAACGTCTGTTCGGTCGCTTCGATTTCCGCGTTGGACTTCAAGGACGTGATGATCATCCAGTAGAACGGAAAGACGACGATGAGAGCTAAGAATAAGAGAATCAGATACGTGACGAACGTCGTGATCCCGCGTCCGACTTTCTCGGCGCGCTGGATCGTGGCGACGGTCTGGCCCGACTCCTCGATAGAAAGGACAATGTGCTTCTGCAGGTTCGCGCCCTGGAAATCCGGGTACTTCTTCGCATTGACGGAATTCATATCCCTTCCCTCCCTTAATAGTGCACTCTCTTCTTGGAGACCTGCATCTGCAGGAACGTGAAGAAGAGGATGATGATGAACAGCAGCACCGCCGCGGCCGCCGCCCAGGATGTATGGTTGATGGACGCGGAGGAATTGATGATGTCGTAGATGTAGTAGACGATTGTCAACAGGTTCTTGTCCCCGACCGCCGTGCCGTTATTCGACATGGAACCCGGACCATTGAACAGACCGACGACGGCCGTATATTCCTTGAACGCCCCGATGAACGAGGTGACGACGATGTAGAGAATCTGCGGCGACATCAGCGGGACTGTAATCTTCCAGAGCGTCTTGCTGCGGGAAGCCGCGTCGATCTTGGCCGCCTGGTAATACTGCTTGTCGATGCCCTGAAGACCGGAAAGGAAAATCAGGATCTTAAAAGGCAAGGACGACCAGATGATGTAGAGGCAGAGCGGGACCATCGCGATCCAGCGGTTCGTCTGGTAGACCCAGTTGTAATCCGTGCCGAAGATGTAGTTGATGATGCCCGTGTCGTCGAACATGACCGAGAAGACCATGCCGACCGCGATCGTGTTGGTGACGTACGGCAGGAAGAAAATGATCTGCAGCGTCTTCTGGAACCACTTGATCGAGTTCAGCCACACCGAGATCAGAAGGGCCAGCAACGTCGAAATCGGGACCGTGATGAAGACGATGATGAACGTGTTCGGAATCGCGTAATTCACGAAATCCGTCTCGCGCGCCCCCGTCGACGTCGTCGCCAGGCCGAGGACGATTCCGAAGTTCTCGAAGGTGAACCCGTCGGACGTCCCCGTGTCGTACCGGTAGTTCTTCATGAAGGCGATCGCCATCGTGTTGATCAGAGGATACAAGAGGAAAATGACGACCAGGATCAGAGCCGGCGCCAGATAGAGCCAGCCCTTCCAGTTGTTCTTGCTCGCCACGTCGTCGATGCCGGTGACGCGGTAGGCTTTCTTGTTTTTGGAGGGCTTCCCGACGAGACGAACGACCGTGTTCGTCTTTTCGTCGTACCCTTCTCCGTAAGACGGGCGTTCCAAGAAGAAATCGTTTTTCACCGAACCCGCGAGCGCGGCGGCGGAAGCGTTTCCGTTCTGAACGGCCGTTTGTACCTTTTCTTCCGCCATATTAATCCAAATAAATCCTTTCCTGGGTCTCCGCGTCGAAGACATAGGTCTTCTTCGGCTTGACTCCGAACTTCATCTTCCCGTGGTAAGCCGGCGAATCGTCGCCGATGATTGCCTTGAACGTCGGCTTCAACGACGAGCCGTTCTTAGCCACGATGTAGAGGTCGCGCCCGAGGACCTGGATCTGTTCGACGTCGGCGCAAAATCCTTCCGCGCTTCCTTCCTCGACGCTCACAAGTCCTTCCGGACGGATTGCGACGAAGACTTCCTGATCCTTGACTTCCTTATTCGCCTTCATGACCGGCTCGTCCCCGATAAAGACTTCGCCCTTTTCGATCTTTCCTTTAAAAACGTTGATCGGCGGGTTGCCCAAGAACTGCGCGACGAACAGGTTCGCCGGAGAATTGTAGACGGTCTGCGGAGCGTCGATCTGCTGCTCCTCGCCGAGCTTCATGACGACAATCTGGTCGCAGATGGACATGGCCTCTTCCTGGTCGTGCGTGACGAAGACGGTCGTGATGCCCGTCTCCTGCTGGATGCGGCGGATTTCCTCGCGAGTCTGCAGTCTTAAACGCGCGTCGAGGTTCGAAAGTGGCTCGTCGAGAAGAAGCACCTTCGGCTTCTTGACCAAAGCGCGGGCGATAGCGACTCTCTGCTGCTGTCCGCCGGAAAGCTGGGACGGCTTGCGCTCGAGGTATTCCTCGACCTGGACGAGCTTGGCGGTCTCGTGGACGATGTCGTAGCGTTCCTCCATGGTGAGCTTGCGGTGCGCGATCGCCTGGCTCGTCTTGGATTCGACTTCGGAAAGGTCGAGCTCGGAATGGAGTTCGGCGATGACTTTCTCCGTCTGCTCCTTCGTGGCCTTGTGGATCTCGAGGAACAGCTTCGTGTTCTTCTTGTCGAAATAGATCTTCATATCCGAGAAGGAGAGCTTGTTCTTCTTCATGATGGAACGGACCTTCTTAGAGAGGTTCTTTTCCTTGACGTTATCGATGAACAGATAATGCGACGAGAACGCGCAGGCCGTCGAAAGGGCCTTCTCGATCTCGTCCATCTTATTGGCGTGCGCGCCTAAGACGCGGGCCATCAAATCGTGCCCGGTCCTCGTCTTCATGATGGCGCAGGACTCGACGCGCCCGAAAGCGGACGCCGCCTTCCTCACCGCGGCGATCGAACCGTCGATCTGATCTGGTTTAAAGGACTTATCGAACGTTCCGGAGAACGTGATGTCCATCGTCTCTTCCTCGGTGATCTTGTTGATTGTGGCGCGGAAGTTCGTGTCGAACTTCGCTTCCGATGTCTGGACTTTCTCGACACTCAGCGTATCCGGAACGATGATCTTACTGAAATTCTCCTCGAAGAGCTTCTCGACCGATTCGGACGTGTTCTTCAGAAGGATCTTCATCGATAAGGCCGAGCCGTTCAAAGAGAAAGAAATCTCAATCGGTTTGTTCCATAAGAACGACTTCAGGCCGATCTTCGAAGCGAGCTTCTTAACAGATTCCTCGATGCCCTTGACGTCGTCATCCTTCTTCATGGTGTACGTCACGTTCAGCGTGAAATCGAAAAACGTGACCAGAGGGACTTCGACCTTGAGGTTGGTCAGAGGGAACTCGATGTTTTTATAGATCGTCATGTGCGGATAGAGGGCGTAGTTCTGGAAGACGAGCCCGATTCCTCTTTTTTCCGGGGAGAGGTTCGTCACTTCCTGGTCGCCGAACCAGACTTCGCCGGAAGTCGGTTTGAGCAGGCCGGAAATCATGTACAGCGTCGTCGACTTTCCGCAGCCGGACGGGCCGAGAAGGCCGACGAGCTTTCCGTCGGGGACCGTGAAATCGAGGTCCTTGACCGCGATCGTGTCCTGGATGTGCTTCTTGGGATCCCCCGGGAAGATTTTCGTTAAGTTCTTGATACGGATTTCCATAATGTTCGAGTTCCTCTTTTCTTGTTAGGCGGCTTTCTTCGGCGTCTTCTCTTCTTCCTTCTTCTCGTCCTCGCGCTTCTCGAGCTCGTTCAGATTGACCGTTCCGTCATCGTTGGCGAGTTCGTTCAGATGCAGCTTTTCGGTCTTGCGGCGTTCCGAACGGATCTTGAAGGCCGAGATGCTCCACTTGATGAGATAACCGATGGAAAGGATGGAAGCCAAAGCGAAGATGATGACGTATTTGTCGACCGGGTTCTGCACGACGGTCGAGTTGTTGAAATTCCCGAAGCGGATGACGATCGAAGTGATTTCCATCGCCAGGGATTCGACGACGATGAAGAAGATTCCGGCCTGTTTCAGGAACTGCTTCGTGTCGACGCGGAGGAACTCGTCGTTCTTGTAGCGGTTCTTCCTATAGAAGTAGAGTCCCGTCCCGAGTCCGGCGAAGATGACGCCGGTAAGGAGGGCGGCCACCCACATCACCAGGACGTAGGACGTCTTGGCGACGGACGCTTTCTGCGGGTTGGTCTCAATCATGCCGAAGGTATAGGTCCTCGTCCCTTTTCTCGCGGAAGCCGACTTGCCGGTTTCGAGGACGTAGAATTCGAGACGGACCGTGACGTTGTCGAGCCAGATGTCCGAGATGTCCCCCAAATTGAGCTTCCCGGTGAAGTAGGACGACTGCCTGTCCGCCATGAAGACGAGTTCCCCGCCGTTCGGATCGAGCGTAATCCAGCTCGTGCCGTTGCCGGTCTCGTACTGGACCGGGAACTTCGCCGAGGTCCCGTCGTTGAAGCGGATTTCGTAGTAGGAAGTGTTGAACGAGTGGAAACGGTAACGGATTCCGTCGATGCCGTCGGCGACATCCCGGCTGAAATCTTCGTAATCGGCAGGAGCGATTGCGTTCTTCAGCGTCTCGAACGCCCCGTCCATCGTGTACCGGCAGCGGAAGGCGATTTTGTCCTCGAACGTCGAGATTTCCTTGAGCGAAATCTGCATGATGTCGTTAAAGGAAGTCGTCGAGTCGAAGCGGATGCGCGGGCCGGAGAGATAATACTTTTCGGCGGTGTCCGGAACCCACAGTTTCGAATCCGGATCCTGTTCGGCCTTGAAGATGTTGGTCGCGTAGACCGATTCCGGGTCGATGGTGTCGTCCGGGCTGTCGAGGAGGATGTTGAGCGAGCTGCTGAAATACTGCTGGCCGTTCACGTCGTTCCCGATCTTGCTCCCGATCGCGTCGTAGAGAGCGTTAGAGGATTTCTTGGTCTGGACCGTATGTTCCTCGACCTGGTTTCCGTCGGCCTTGGTGACCGTGTAATAGAACGTCAGCGGCAGATTGAGTTCGCCTTCGCCGTAATAACCGAGGATGTACTGGTTCGAAGCGGACTCGTTCATGGAAATGGTGAATTCGTAACGCTGGGAGATGGTCGTCTTGGTCGAGGAGTTCAGCAACAGACGGACGGAGTCCGTCCCTTTCAGTTCCGTCCCGCCGTAATCGTCCATGTACTTCATGCGGACAGGCGTACCCGCCGGAGCGGACGTTTCCTTTGCCGGAGCGGAAGAAACGCTTCCGACAGACGCAAAAGCGAAAGCGGCGATCGCGAATCCTCCGAACAGACAGGTCATGGGCCGAAAGTGCAAATGTTTCATAACGCGGTGTGAAGGCGTCTCTCCCCACCAAAAAAGAAGAGACACCATTCCCTTTCGATTGTAATTATAGTGGGATTTCCCTATCAATACAAATCTATTTTCTCCCCTGGGGGACGGGAAATCTTTTCTTTTTCAGAGCGGAAAAGCCTTAGGAATCGAGCCGATTCAGCGAAACGAACGAACGCGCGGACTCCTGATTCTTCTCGCTTTCCTGCAAGGCTTCGGCCAAGGAGGAATAAATCCGGTTCTGTTCGGTCGAAACCTCCCGTATTCCGAGCATGTAACAGGCGAAATCCTGTTTCTTTTTGGAGAACGCCATCAAGGAGAACGAAACGATCAGCGGGACACCGAGCGTAAATAAGGATAATAGGAGGACCGCCCAATTCCAGATGGCTTCTTCGGCGAGCCATTTCCCCGTCGAAACGTTTAAAAACGTGTTCTCGTCGATCTGTCCGATGCGAAAGAGGAACTTCCCCACGGTCTTTCTACCCCTTTTAAAAAAGAGCGGAGGAACAAGGAAGGTCAATAAGGAAGAAGCGAGGAACGCAGAAGGAATCATACCGAACAGCAGGACGAAGGAAAGGTAGCGCTGGGCGTAAAAGACATCCTGAAAATAGACGATCACGGTAGGTTCGAGCTTCTCCTCGAGGAACGGGAGATAGACGTCCTCGGCCACGTCGATGTCCTTGACCCGGCACTCCGGGTTCGCGACGACCTCCCCGTCCCGCTTGATGAAATACGGCTTGTTCAGATACGCGAACTTGTCCTGAAGGCGGTACGAGTCGTAGAGATAGCAGGCGTTCTGATAGTTCTTTTCGCCGGAATGTTCCTTTACGTATTCGAGATAAAAGGAAATTCCGTCCTCGAGCTTCTTCCTTTCGTCCGTCCCGGTCAGGGATTGATCCGACGACACGCTTTCGCGCAACGTCCGCACCGTCCCGTCCTCTTTTTTGAGATAGAGCCCGGACGCGGTCTCTCTCTCCGCGATGACGTCCTGCTCGGCTTTATATGGGGCGATGTTCCCGACAATGCTCCGTTCCAAGGAAAAAAGGGCAAGGAACAGCAGAGCCAGAATCAGGAAGTCCGCCGCGTAGGCCAGGACCCTCTTATAAAAGGACGCCGGGCGGTAAACGACCCGGATTTCCCCGGCGGATTCTTTCTTTTCTTCCCCGTTCATAAGTGTCCCCCCTGTAAAGAAAGGGCCTTCTCCAGATCCTCGGTCCTCACGAGCGCAGTCAAGGAGACCTTGTCCTTCAGCGTCTGGTGATACGAAGTGAACAGGGCGAATCCTCCCGAGACCGCGTCGAAAAGAAGACCTAAAAGAGACAGGGCGAACAGATACGGCAACCCGAACAGGGCCGTGAACATCACGTCCGCCATCGGAAGGAACATCAGATACGGAAGATCGAAGACGAAATCCGTTAAGCCCAGCAACACCGCGTTCGCCTTGGGAACCGGTTTTAACGAAGAGACGCCGATCCGATCTTCCCGTAAGAAGATCATCCCGGGCGTCCTACCCCGCCGGTTTAACAGAGGAACCAGTACGGACGTAACGAAGACCGAAAAGAAATAGACCGCAAAAGCCGTGATCGAGACGTTCGTCCAGCGTTCCGTGCGGATCTGATCCGCGAGGTTTCTATTCTTCTGGTACGCCGAGAGTTCCGTCCCGTTCTCGTAATCGTAACGCTCGATCTGATAGATCACGTCTCCGTAGAGGCTCAAGAACACGGACGTCACGAGCGTATGGTAATCTTCTTGCCCTTTCGCGCTGAGGGAGTTTCCTTCTTGGGAAAGGGGGAGGAATTCCTCCTGGTACTCTTCCTTCAAGACGGGAATCCCGTCCCCGTCGGTGTCCGAAGTGAAAAAGGAAGTGTCCTGATCTTTTTCCTTATATTCTTCGATCAATTGATCCTGATCGTTCCGTTCGCGGACCCAGTACATATAGACCGGGTTCTTTTCTTTAGGGACATCCAAGGAAGAAAGATGGGATAAGACGAACTGTTTCCCCGTGTATTCGATGTCCTTGTCGAAATCGTAATCCTTCTCTTCCCCTCCGTAATATAAAAGGGAATGCGCGTAGAGGACGTCGAGGACGGAACGGGACGCTTCCTGTTCTCTTTTGACGCTCGCGTCGTACCCCGTGATCCTCTGCATGGAAGGGAAAGCGACAATCGCGAATAGGAAGACGCCCAGGATGAAGGACGTGAAGAAATCCGCCAGACCCGAAAGCATCCTCTTTCCCGCCCCGAGCGGGGAAAGATCGAAATAGACGGTCTTCTTTTCTTCCTGCTCTTCCATCTAGATTTCCTTCAGGACTTCGCCGATCTCCTCATATTCGTCGATCCAGAGGATCAGCAGGTCGAATGTGAAGAAATACAGGGTGATGTACTTGTAGACCTGCTCGGAATATCCTTTTTCCTTCTTGAGGAAGATGAAATTGAACTTCAGATAGTTCTTTGCGAGGCTTAAGATCCTCTTCATGTCTGGATCGGTCAAAGAGATTCCGATGAAGAGGCAGGTGTTGAACTTGAAATCGTGGAGCTGCTTGGCGATATTCCAGGAATACGGGTTGTTGTAGAGGTAATAGTAGTCCGATTCGTTGAAGATCAGAGAATCCGTGAATTTCCTCTCCCCGTTCTTCTTATACGGAAGGAGCCCGTGCACGTGGTAGATGTCCGAGACCGAATCCTTCGTCACGAAGGAATTCTCGTCGTAGATGGTGCAGTAACGGAGGTTCCTCTTCTTCATCAGGTACTCGAGGTTCGTGTCGTAGTTGTACGTGATGACGGTCGTCCCCGGGTGCGAGGAAAGATAGTCGACGCAGCGGTACAGCGTCGAGTCCGGGTCGTTGAAGGACTTCGCTTCCTTGAACTCGTAGAGCTCGTGGCTCAGGGTCTTGTACATGTCGAACCCGCTCGTCTTGATGACCATCGAGTTCGTGAACAGTTCCTGCCCGACGTAGTGGCGTACTTCCTCGCTCGTCTTGGCGTTCCCGTTGTAGAACTCGGTCGAAAGAGCCGCTAAAAGTCCCTTCCAGTCCTGGGCGCCGTAATCCGCGTTGATTCCCGCCCCCATCACGAGGTCGGAATGCAGCTTCGAATTGAATAAACGCATCAGCCACAATAGGAACGTCGGAGCGGATTTGTTTTTGGAATTTAAGGACGAGAATTCCGTTCCGGCAATCAGATCCGAGACGAAATCCCCTTTCTTATCGAAATCGAAGGAGGAGAAATCGCTCTGTTTCCCTTCGATGTAGCCCTTGGCGAAGAAGCCCTGCCCGTCGTAATAGACGTTTAAGGACGCTTCCGGAGAATAGAGGTCTTCCCGGTTGTCGTAGATGTTCTCCATATAGACGAAATTGACGTTCCCCATCACGTCGACCTTGACGTAGTTCAGGCCGAAGTTGGAATCGTAGATGTGGACGACGTACTTGTGGTAATGGTCGTGCTGGGAATGGACGATTACTTTGAAATTGCAGGTCGGATCGAAGTGGAACCCGAAGGAACGCAGCGTGATCGCGTCGAAAGGGACGTCGGCCTGGTGGTAGAGGAAAAACAGAATCAGCAGACACTTTTTCTGATAGAGGTAATTCTCTCTTTCCCGATGGTTCATAAAGGCTTCTTTCTCCTCGCAAGACGGACTATCAATACTATAAGGCATCGTCCGCGGATTTGTCACTTTGACCGCGGAAGAATCCGGAGGAAATCCCGTCCGGAAAAGCACAAACCCTCCCATTTCAAATTGACAAAGGAAATCTTTTAAAGGATAATAACAAAGCGGAAGAAATATCCGTTTTTCTTTCTGGAGCAATACCCAAGTGGTCAAGGGGACGGTTTGCTAAACCGTTAGATGGGGAAACCCATGCGAGAGTTCAAACCTCTCTTGCTCCGCCATCATAGTTTCCTGCGAACACTTGATAAAAGTGTTCGTTTTTTGTATCGGTAGGGATGCATTATTTATCGTTAATTCCCGGAATAATTCTATCTACATCACTTCTTCTTATGGATTTTGA
>CAYUFI010000032.1:0-708 GCA_964444175.1 uncultured Clostridiaceae bacterium
AGAAGAGATAACAGAATCCGTGATACATCTGCCAGTTCAGGATTAACTTCCTCGCCGATGACTTTCGGCTTTTCCTTACCCTGAAGAAGAACGTTCGCTAGAAAAGCACCAGCTCCACAGCCGAAATCACAAACTTCGTCTCCGGATTGAATCTTAAGTAAGTCAATCACTAGATTGCAAAGCTCAGTCGGTGAATTCTCCGAAAAGACAGTATCTATTGCCATACAATCAAGAACGAATTTTGCAATATCTTCATTTGATTTGTCGGAAAGAAAATCAGAAACTGTCTGAACATCATTCCTATTCAAGACGGCAGTGAATGAGACCGAACGTTCGTATAATTTTTGGTCTTTGACTAAACTGTTTTGCTCAATTGCTTTCCTATATCCAATGGAAGCAATTGCCGCTATGGTTTCATCGTATCCTATTCTATCGATCATCTCTACCACAGTCATTTCTAATTGTTTATTTTGCATTATACTAGCCTCCTTGACTAATTTAAGTTTACGCAAACTTAACACGATAGTCAAGACATATTTAAGTTTTCGAAAACATAGTTTTATTTGGGGGTCAAAAAAATCACCCCATTTCTGAGGTGATCATTTCGTTATTTACCTTCCAACTCTTGAGGAATTTTATTTCACTGATCAAGTTTGATGGTAACACCGAACCCGTAATGGTGAATGTACAGGGTTCGGATACAAATCA
>CAYUFI010000032.1:718-17744 GCA_964444175.1 uncultured Clostridiaceae bacterium
AATCAGAGCCATTCGAATTAAAAATCGCCTCTTTCGAGACGATTTCCGCTATCTTGAGGCCTTGTGCTGACGAAGCCATTTCTGCCATTCGTCACCTCTGACCTCTACACCGAACCCATAATGATGGACATACAAGGTTCGGATACAAGACCACTGGCGGAGCAGAAGAGATTTGAACTCTTGCAGGCTGTGACACCTCTAGCGGTTTTCAAGACCGCCCCCTTCAGCCACTTGGGTACTGCTCCAGACTTCTATAGGATAGCACGTCTTCCTTCTTTTCCGTACGGGGGAAGATTTTAGGAAGAAAAAAACCCGATTTCGCTCGGGCGTTTCTTTTCGAATGGTGGGTGCTATAGGGCTCGAACCTATGACCTTCTGCACGTCAAGCAGATGCTCTCCCAGCTGAGCTAAACACCCATCGCGTATTTAAAGATAAACGATTCTTTCCGTTTAGTCAATAGGAATTTCAGAGATTTCGGACGACTTCTTTTTCGACCTCGTCCAGGCTGTCCCCCGGTTCGAACCTGCGGATTCCTTTTCCTTCCCTCGAGACGAGGAACTTCGTGAAATTCCATTTGATGTCGTCTGACTCCAGAGCCTTGGGATCCTGCTCGAGGGCCAAGGAGGCGAGGACTTCCCCGGAAGGGTCCTTGAGGAAATCGAACCCGCGGAAAGGGAGTTCCTTCTTTAAGAACGTGTAGAGCGGGGATTCATTCTTCCCGTTGACGTCGATCTTGGCGAAACGCGGGAATTCCGTGCGGTAATGGAGCAATACGTAATCGTTGATCTCGCGGTTCGTCCCCGGGGCCTGCGCGGCGAACTGGTTGCACGGGAAATCGAGAATCTCGAATCCGCGGTCCCGGTATTTCCTGTACAGTTCCTCGAGGCGCGAATACGACTTCGTGTATCCGCACTTGATCGCGGTGTTCACGATCAAAAGGAGCTTCCCCCTGTAGACGGAAAGGGAAACGTCGTTCAGATTCAGGTCTTTCACCTTAATTCCGTAGAAATCCATAACACGGATATTATAGAAGAAAAAATCGGATTTTACGAATTGCATTTCGGGCGCGGTTGCTATAATGAAAATGAAATAAATAAGAATATCGGGAGGGAACCTATATGATCTATACGCTGAGCGTCGCTCCGTCGGTCGATTACCATTTCGATTTGGACGACACGGTCCATCCGAACGCCATCCTGCGCGGACATCACGCGCGGTTCTCCCCGGGCGGGAAAGGAATCAACGTCTCGCGGGTGCTCTGCTCCCTCGGCGTCGGGACGAAGGCGCTCGGCTTCTTGGCCGGACGGAACGGGAAGTGGCTCACGGACATGCTCGCCAAGGAAGGCGTCCCTTCCGATTTCATCAACATCGAGGGCGAGACGAGGATCAACGTCAAGGTCAATTCGCGCGACGGGGAGACGGCCTTCAACCTCGACGGTCCGATCATCCTGCAGGAGCATCTCGAGATGCTGTACGAAAAGCTCGACCGCCTCGAGGCGAGCGACATCCTGGTCTTAGGCGGATCCATCGGGCGCTCGTCGAAGGATTTATATAAGAAGATCATCCAGCGGTACGGCCAGAAGTTCCTCTGCTGCCTCGACGCCAAGGGCGAAGCGCTCAAGGAAGGCGTCAGGGCGAAACCGTTCCTCATCAAGCCGAACAAGGAGGAATTCGAGGACCTCATCGGCAGGAAAGTCGATATCGAGGAAGTTCCAGAACTCGGAAAGTCCGTCCAGGAGAAATACGGGATTCAGTACGTTTTGATTTCCTTGGGCGCGGACGGGGCGGTCTTAGTCACCCCGGCGGGAATCTATAAGGACAGATACACGGAATTCTCCAAGAGTGTCGTTTCGACCGTCGGGGCCGGTGACACGCTCCTCGCGGCGTTCCTATCGAAGATCGCCCGGGGAGAGACCCCGGTGAACGCTCTGCATTTCGGGCTGAAGACGGCCGCTCTGACCTGCTATCTCGGCCGCATCCCGACCAAGGAAGACATCGAGGAGAACCGGTAAAGCGTCTAGAGGAAATCCGATCCCTGTTTTTCGGTTTTTAGGCATGTATTCCTTCTTATCTGGGATCCTTCCGTTTCGTCATTGCCGGGTCTAGAAGAATCGGGACAGGCATCCCTCCGGCCCTTTTTTTCATCCTTATGTTTGAAATGGACGCGACGTTTATAAAAACGGGACTTAGGAAGAGCGGATCATGAATTCCCTGGAGGCGAAGTCAGCGGTTATGAAAAGAACACGGGATGCTTATCCGAATAAACCCGTCCAAGGAAAAAGCGGCTCCCTTTTCTGAGGTGAGACCCTCCAGTTGGAAGTCCAACTTTTGGGTCTCATCCCATTCGGAAAGAGCCGCTTTTACTTTTGAACGGATGAACCGCCATTACTTTTCCTCGTCGATTTCCTGTTCGACGGACTTTCTGACGAAGAGGTCGTTCTCGTTCAGGACGATCGGCTTCCAGTCCGGATGGACCTGGCGGACCTTGTAAAGGACCTGCTGGACGAACTTGACGTCGAGGAGGGTCCTTTCGTTCTTGCCGGCACGGGCGCATTCCTTTTTGAATGCTTCGACGGCTTCCTTCAGCTCGTCCTCGGCGTTGTTGAGGAGTCCGCCGATGGCGACGTCCGTGCGCAGGGCCGAGATGGAAGGATGGAAATCCGCGGTGTTCTTCACGCGCTTGTCGAGCAGGACCAACATCTGCTCGGATTCGGTCTTCCGCCCGTGGGAGAGCATCAGGTAGAGTTCCTCGTACATGATCTCGCACTTGTCCGCATCGAATAACGGGGAGCTGTTCTCGTCGGCGTAATCGACGGTCTTGAGGGCTTCCTCGTACTTCCCTTCGTAGACTTCGTTATGGAGTTTGCTTAAGAGGGTCAGCGGCTTCGTATAGGAATTCTCGACCTTGTCGAAGGGGACTTCCGCCTTATACGGGGCGGAGAGGAAATCCGCCTTTTTCGCGAGGAGGTATTCGTTGTAGGCGATGCGGTCGTCTTCCTTGTTCGTGACGATGAGCTGGTACATGTCGTTGGGCAGATCGAGTCTTCCCGGGAAGAGCTCGTAGACCACGATCATCAGCATCAGGATCGAACCGTACATCATCGAGTAACGCAGGTTCCTTCCTACATCCGATAGGACGAAGGAGAGGATGAGGACCACGGCGAATCCAATCAGGGTCAGAAGCGACCCGCTCCAATACATCCACGTGCCTTTCGCCTTCACGTTCCCGTTCTTCGGCGCGTAATTCGTATGGAACTCGAGGAAGTTCGAGAACGAGTAGCTCGTCCCTTTTCCTTTGACGAACTGAAGTCCGAGGCATTCGAAGCGGTAGAGCTCGTAGCCGGATAAGGCCGCCCCGACAATCTTCCCGACGTTATAGAGAAAAACGCCCGCGAGGAGGCTCAGCGCGACGATCAAAAGCTTCAGCCACGTGTTGTAACTGACGCTGACCATCAGAGCGTACCCCAGTCCGAAGATGCCTCCGGCGAGGACGATCAGCATCGGCCAGGACAAATTGACGTCAAAATAGCTTCTCGTCTTCTTTTCGAACCGCGCCCTCGTCGCTTTCTGTCTCTTATCCAAAAGCGCGTCGACGTCGATCGCGTGCGGTTCTTCATTATATCCACTGTTCTTCTGTTCTTCTGCCATGTTTTCTCGTGTTCCTTCCGCTGACAAACTACTGCAATTATAGCATCTAATCCCTAGTCGCTGACTTTTAATTGGGACAGATAGGAATTCTTCTCTTCTTCGGGGATTCCGATTTCTTCCATCGCGTGTGGAAGAGGCAGGGAATCGAGGTAGGCCGAGAAGCACCGGATCGCTTCGTCCGCGTCAGGATTCTTCAGCTCGAAGACTTCCTTCCCGAACCGAACGATCTTCTCGTTCAGGAGGTCCTTATTGATCTTCAGGAATTCGGCGAGCAAGAAACGCAGGCCGAGCCCGTGGGCGATTTCTGGATGCTTGCCGGAGAGCTGGTGCTCCACCCCGTGGCAGATAAAGCGCATCTTCTTTCCGAAGGAAGTGATGCCGTTATGCGACAGGGTCGAAGCGTGCATCATGCTCCTTCTCGCGTCGAGGTCGTGAGGATTTTTCAATAAGACCGGCGTGATGTCGACGATGTTCTTCATCACCCCCAGGGCTAGATAGTCGCAGGATTCGTACTCTTTCGACGGCGAGAAATAGCGCTCGAACGAATGGGAGAGGATGTCCACGAGCCCGCAGCAGGTCTGGAAGAGAGGGACGTTGAGAGTCAGGGTCGGATCTTCTAAAGACACCGCCGGGCGGTTGAAGATGCTGTTGTAGCCGGACTTGAACCCGCTCGCGTAATCGCTCATGACGCACGAGTCGCTCATCTCGGAACCCGCCGCGGCCACCGTGATGATGGTGACTAAGGGCAGGGCCTTAGTCGGGATGGCCTTCTTCTTATTGAAATCGAGGGAATCCCCGGAATAGTAATAGGCGCAGCAGAGGTTCTTCGCCGTATCGAGGACGCTTCCTCCCCCGACCGCGAGGACCGCGTCCGGCTTATACGCGCGGACTTCCGGAAGGATCTCCCTTACGAACGAGATTTCCGGATTCGCTCTAATCCCGCCTTTTTCGCGGAAGGAGATGCCGTACCGGTTCAAGGACGCGACGATCTTCTCGTAGTTCCCATTCGCCTTCAGCGAGTGCGAACCGTAGACGAAATAGACTTTCGAATAGCCGTTTTCCTGAAGGACAGCGCCAATCTGATTCACGGAATCTTCCGTAAAAAGGACCTTGGTCGGGCAGCAGTAACTGATGAATGAATCCATACGTGTCTTTCCTTTTCTTCTTTGTATGCCCTATTCTAATTCCCCGCGAACGGAAAAGAAAACGAAATCCGTTTTCTTCCCTCTTCTCCTTCTTTTGTACGTTCCCTCCGTTTATGCGATAATAAAAAGCGGAATCGGTCTTTAGAAGACCTCTTTTTCGGATAGAAAGAACGGCCTTTGAACAGGAGGACACGGGAATGGTCACAATCGCGGTCGACATGATGGGCTCGGATCTGGGCCCGGAGGAACTCGCTAAAGGCGTGCTGATGTATCTAGAGGAACACGGCGACTTGAAGATCCTCGCTGTCGGAGATCAGAAGCGCCTTTCTTCCTTAGAAGGAAACCCGAGGATCGAAATCGTCGATACGGGCGAACACGTCTTACCGATGGAGACGAGCGTCTTGTCTTTTTTACGCGACAAACAGAACTCGATGTACGCCGCGATCTCCCTTGTGAAGGAAGGGAAGGCGGACGCGGTCGTCACGGCCGGCTCGACCGGCGGATTCATCACCGGAGCGACGCTGCTTTTAAAGAACGTCCCGGGCGTGAGCCGGGCGGGCTTCTGCTCCCCGTTCCCGACCACGGTCAAGGGAAAATCGACCTACATCCTCGACATCGGTGCCTCGAACGTCAATAAGGCGGAGGACCTCGTCGGGTTCGCCCGCCTCGGGAAGATCTACGCCGAGCTCATCGGGGATATCCCAAACCCGAGCGTCTATCTCCTTTCGAACGGGACGGAGGAAGGAAAGGGTCTCGACGAGTCCAAGGAAGCGTACGGGATTCTCAAGAACAATCCGAAAGTGAATTTCAAGGGGAACGTCGAGGCGAGGAACGCTTTGGACGGGACCAAAGACGTGATCGTCACGTCCGGCTATCCGGGGAACATCTTCCTCAAGTCGAGCGAAGGCATGGCGCTCAACATGTCCGCGATGATTAAGAGAGTCTTCAAGAGGAACCTTTTCACGAAGATCGCCTATCTTTTCTGCCGCAAGGGCATAAAGGAGATGAAGGAGACCATGGACTACAAGAAGACCGGCGGAGCGATCCTTTTAGGCGTGAACGGGGTCGCGATCAAGACACACGGAAATTCGGACGCGCGCTTCTTCTATTACTCGATGGCGCTCGCCGACAAGATGGTGAAAAACGGCGTCGTGAACAAGATCAAAGAAGAGTTCGCTCCGGACGGAGAGGAAAAAAAGTAGAGTATGGCCAAGGACTACCATCTGCTTTTACAGGAACTCGGGATCGTCCCCAAGAACGACTTGCTCTACGAGGCGGCCTTCACGCACGTCTCGTACTACAACGAGCATCCTCTCACCTCCCGAGGCCAGTACGACCGCCTCGAGTTCGTCGGGGACGCCGTTTTGGATCTAGTCGTCGGGGACATGATCTATTCCCGTTTCCCGGAAATGAATTCCGGGGAACTGTCGAAGTGCCGCGCGGCCCTCGTCCGCGGGGCGACGCTCTCTTCCTTTTCGAAAAGGATGCATTTCGAGGAATACATCCGCGTTTCGAAAGGGATCGAGAAAGAAGGGACAATCCGTCCGAACATCCTCGAGGATGTCTTCGAGGCGTTCATCGGGGCGTATTACCTCGACCATAAGGACGATTTCCCTTTGACCCAGAAGCTCGTGCGCTCGTTTTTCGCGGATCCGATCAGCCATTACGAGGATTACGAGCATTTCGATTACAAGTCGAAGTTGCAGGAACTCGTGCAGGAAGACGTGAAGACCGGGGTCGAGTACACGGTCGTCCGGGAAGAGGGCATGCCGAACCAGAAGCATTTCACCGTCCAGGTCAAAGTGAACGGGATCGTGCTCGGGGAAGGCGAGGGAAGCTCGAAGAAACGGGCGGAGATGGCCGCGGCCAAGGCGGCCTTGGAAAAGAAGGTGAATTAATCATGGGACTGTTCGATTATCTGAGAAATAAGTTCTCCAAGAAAAAGAAGGACGATACGCCGGTTCAGGAAGAAGAAAAGAAGGAAGAAACTCCGTCTGAAGAAGTCTCTTCCGCATCTGAAAAGAAGGCGGAGGAACCCGCCCCGGTTTCGTCTATTTCGGAAAAAGAAGAGACGGAAAAACCGTCCGAAGAAGAAAAGGTTCGGGAAGATAAGAAAGAAGAACTCCCTTCCGAAGAGAAGAAAATCGAGAACAAGGAAGCCTACGTCCAGGGCATGAAGAAGGCCCGGCGCGGTTTCTTATACCGTCTGAAGTCCCTGACGGGGATGTTCCATAAGGTCAACGAGGAGTATTTCGACGAGCTCGAGGAAATCCTGATCGAGGCGGACGTGGGGACGGAACTGACGTTCCGGGTTATCGACGAAGCCAAGAAGGACGCCAAGACTTTTAAAAAGGACACGCCGGAAGAAATCAACCGGCTCGTGATCGAGCGCCTTTTCGCCGGATACGAGGAAAAAGGGCAGGACGTTCCTGCGGACGTGCGGTTCGTCAAAGAAGGTCCGACGGTCTTACTGACGGTCGGGGTGAACGGCGGAGGCAAGACCACGACGATCGCCAAGCTCGCGTGGCGCTATAAGAACCAAGGTAAGAAGGTCCTGCTCGTCGCGGCGGATACGTTCCGCGCGGGAGCGACGACTCAGCTCGAAGTCTGGGCGGAACGCATCGGGGTGGACGTGGTCACCGGGCCTGACGGCTGCGATCCTTCCTCTCTCTGCTACGACGGACTGAAGAAAGCCAAGGAAGGAAACTACGACCTCGTGATCGTCGATACGGCCGGAAGACTTCAGAACAAGGTGAACCTGATGAACGAGCTCGCGAAGATGAGGAGGGTCATGACGAAAATCATCCCCGAAGCTCCGCACGAGACGTTCTTAGTGATCGATGCGAACACGGGACAGAACGGGATCGAGCAGGCCAAGGTCTTCAAGGAAGCGACGCCGCTTACGGGCATCGTCATCACGAAGATGGACGGAACCTCCAAAGGCGGAATCATCCTTCCGATCCGGGACAAGCTCGGAATTCCGGTCCGTTTCATCGGGCTCGGCGAGAAGATGGAGGATCTGAAGGAATTCGATCTGGACGATTACCTCTACGGTCTTCTGATTGGGGACGAAAATGAATAGGAATTACTGGAGCGCGATCCTGATCTCGTTTTTCTCGTATCTGATCCTGGCGAACCTGACGGCGTATCTTTCTTCTAGCGCGGCTCTGGGGTACCTGGTCGCGGACATCGTTTCGTCGTTCCTCTACGCTCTGTTTCTATTGCCGGGTGAAATGAGGAAGGAATTCTATAAAATCGGGTTCTTCCATTACGCGTTCTCGACGACGCTCGTGGAATTTTTGGGGATCACCCTGGTCTTCATTCTGATAGGACTGGCTTAGGATATGGACGAAGAGAAGGAAATCCGGAAACGGGAAAGGATCAACAAGCTCCTTTCCATCTACGGGAACGCGCTTTCGAAGCTGCAGAGGGAGGATCTCTTATCGTATTACCAGGACGATCTGTCCTTATCCGAGATCGCTCTGAATCGGAACGTGACGCGGAACGCGGTGCACCTTTCGATCCGGAACGGGGAGAAGGAACTCGAGAAATACGAAAAGGATCTGCACATCCTTTTAAAGAGCGAGCAAATCGAAGCGGAATTGGATAAGATAGAAAAGGCCTCGGATGAGGAAAGGAAGAAGATCGTCGACAGGATCAAGGAGGAGTTAAAGTATGGCATTTGAATCTCTCGGCTCCCGCTTACAGGGGATTTTTAAGAAGTTATCAGGCAAGAGCAAGCTGACCGAGTCCAACATGGACGAGATGCTGAAGGAAGTGCGTCTCGCTTTGCTCGAAGCCGATGTGAACTACAAGGTCGTCCGCGATTTCGTCGACGACGTGAAAGCGAAAGCCCTCGGGCAGAAGGTCCTCGAGAAGCTTTCGCCTTCGGAGATGGTCGTCAAGATCGTCTACGAGGAACTGACCGATCTGCTCGGGTCGAATGACAGCGAGCTGCATTTCGTCCAGAACGGCGGCGTGACCTCGATCATGCTCGTCGGTCTGCAGGGTACCGGTAAAACGACTTCCGCGGCCAAGCTGGCCTACCTCTTCAAGAACAAGATGAAGAAGAAGGTCCTGCTCGCGGCGGGCGACATCTACCGTCCGGCGGCCATCGACCAGCTCGAGACGCTCGGAAAACAGATCGAAGTCGACGTCTATACCGACCGCACGGGGACCTTGCCTCCGCAGATTGCCAAGGCGGCGTACCAGAAGGCCGTCGCCGAGAAATACGACGTCCTCATCGTCGATACGGCCGGACGTCTGCAGGTCGACGAGAAACTGATGGACGAGCTATTGAACATTCAGAAGACGATCCCGCTGAACGAGACGCTCTTATTAGCCGACGCTCTGTCCGGCCAGGACGCAATCAACGTCGCAAACGCCTTCAACGCCAAGATCAAGCTCACCGGCGTCATCATGTCCAAGCTCGATTCGGACGCGCGCGGCGGTTCGGCCTTAAGCATCCGCAAGATGACGGGCGTGCCGATCAAGTTCGCCGGCGTCGGCGAAAAGGTGCAGGACCTCGAAGTCTTCCATCCGGACCGCATGGCCCAGAGAATCCTGGGCATGGGCGACGTGATCTCGCTCGTTGAGAACGTGCAGGAGAACGTCGACCAGCAGAAGACCATGAAGGTCACCCAGCGCATCATGTCCGGGAACTTCGGCCTCGACGACATGGTCGAGATGATCCACCAGATCAAGAGGATGGGACCTCTGCGCAAGATTTTAGGAATGCTTCCGGGCATGCCGAAGGTTTCCGACGAACAGATTGCTAAGGGCGAAGACAACGAGAAGCGCATGGAGGTCATCATCTCCTCGATGACTCCGGAAGAACGGAAACATCCGGAAATCATCAAGAATTCCCGCAAGACCCGTATCGCCGCCGGCGCGGGGACGGACGCGTACAACGTCAACAAGGTCTTGCGTTCCTACGACCAGATGAAGCAGACGGTCAAGAAGATGAGCCCGTACATGAAGAAGGGCATGACCGAATCCATGAAGCAGCAGCTCATGGCTTCGATGAAGAACCCGAACGGGAAGTAAATTCAAACGAAATAAAAAGAGATGCCGGACGCTCGGTCCGGCATCTTTTTCTTCGGATTTTCCGTTACTTTTTCAGGATCGGAATGACGTGTTCCTGGCGTCCGGCAATCATGATTGGAGTCCTGTCGGAAGCGATATAGACGTCCGTCTCGCTCCGCATGCCGAAGTCCGGCGCGTAAATGCCCGGCTCTAAGGAGAACGAGATGTTCGGGATGATTTCCCTCGTATCGTGCGACTCGAGGTTGTCGATGTTGACCCCCGGCCCGTGCGGGGAGACGTCGACGGAGATGTTGTGGCCCGTGCGGTGCGTGAAGTACTTTCCGTAACCCGCCTCGGTCACGACTTTGCGCGCGACGTCGTCGACTTCGTACCCTTCGACCGCCCGCTTCGGAAGTTCCTCCTTCAAGAAAGCGAAAGCCGTATCAACCGCTTTTCTCAGAATCTGGAAGCGTTCCTCGACCTTGTCGGGGACGTTCTCTCCAACGTAGCCCATCCACGTGATATCCGCGTAGACGCCGTTTTTGACGTTGTTCTTCGCCCACATGTCGATGAGGACGACGTCGCCTTTACGGATGTCGGAATGTTTCGCTTCGGTCGGGCCATAGTGCGGGTTCGACGCGTTCGCGTTCACCGCGACGATGGCCGGATCATCGTAGACCATGCCTTCCTCGTGGAACCGGTCGCAGATGAACTTCTGAATCGTGTATTCGTCGGTCTTCCCGTCTCTTTCGACGAGCTCGGCGATCTTCTTGAAGGCTTCGTCTTTGATCTTCAGGGCTTTTTTACAGGCGCTGATCTGTTCCTGGTGCGCCGCTTCGTCATAGGCCGCGGAGAAGTACTGGAGCAGGTCTCCGGAAGAGACGGTCTTCACGCCGAGGGAACGGATGAAATCGACCGATCCGGCATCCGCGAGCGAGATCCTCGGGAGCAGCCCGTTTTCGGAAACATCCATCAGAACTTCCTTCAACGGGGAGAATTCCTCTTTCTCGATATCGAGCATTTCCTGCCAGGATCCATACACGCGGATGCGGAAATCCTTCGTGATTTCCGGAACGTTCAGGAAATAAGCATCGATCGAGTGGCAGACGATCAGCGGCTTCTTTCCGCGGATAAAGGCCATGACGATCTTTCTTGTCAGCATCTTGTCCCCGACGAACGAGACCAGCACCGGATTGCGGTTCTCGTAATCGAGGGTGATCCAGGCGTCCTTCTTATGGGATTTCAGATAGTTTTCGACAATTTCGAAACGGTTCATTTTGTCTTCCCTTCTTTCACGTCCCTATTTTAGCACGCCCGCCCGTCCTTTTATTGAAGGACGGACCGGGAGTATGATGATAAAGATCTTGATTTTCGAAAGGATTCACCGTTCAACTATGGAACTTTGGGCCATTCTCCTCGTCGTGTTCGCTTCCGTACTCGCGCTCTATCTGATTTGCGGACTCCTCTTCACGTATGCCGTATTGACGCGCTTCTTCAAACGGGAGGACTTCCCGAAGAAGACGTTCTTATTGAGCTATGGCGACGTCAAAGACGAGATGGACCGCGTCCCTTATTCTTTTCCATCCAAAGGGAACCGCCTTCAGGCATATTTGTACACCACTCAGAATCCGAAAGGATTCGTCCTCTACGTCCACGGGCTCTGTCCGGGCCACCAGGGCTATCTCTCCGACATCCTCAGTCTTCATAAGAGAGGCTACGAAGTCTTCACGTACGATTTCATCGGCACGGGCGAATCCGGAGGAAAGTTCATCCGTTCACTCGCCCAGCAGGGGAGTGATCTCCGTTCGTGCCTGAAGTTCTTGCATAATTCGGAAGAATTCCGCGGTAAGAAGATTCTCCTGTATGGCCATTCCATGGGCGGATACGCCGTTGCCAAGGACATCTCCTGTTCGGATCAGATCGCCGCCTCCGCCTCGATCTCCGGATTCGACAAACCTCTGAAGGAAATGCGCTGCGTCACGAAAGGAAAAGGGAAGAAATTCGCCTGCGCTTTCTTCGAGCCGGTCTTCTGGCTCGTTTTGTCCTTCTATCTCGGAATCGGATTCGACGCTTCCGCTTCAAAAGCCGTCTCGAAATCGAAAACACCGGTCCTTATCGCCCACGGAGTCAAGGATGAGACGGTGGATTTCGCTAAGGATTCCATCATTGCGAAACGCGGGAAGATCAAAAATCCGAACGCGGAATACGTCATCGTCGTCGACCCACTCCACGACGGACACCTCAGCATCGTCGCTTCGACCGACTGCGTTCATTACCAGGACGAAAAGAAAAAGGTCTACGCGGAATTCTTAGAGAAATACAAAGATCCGGAACAGGCCATGGACGGGGTCTTAGAGGACTTCGACCCGAAGAAAGCCAACGCGGCGAACGAAGTCCTGATGGAGAAAATCGATGATTTTTATCAGAGGGCTTTGAAGCGCTGAACAAAAAAAGAACGGGATTTTAACGCTCTTTTTTCTTCTCCGCCTCGATGAAGCGCCTACCTTTCTCTAGGGCGAGCTTCTCGGTCTTGGAGATGTCGCCTTCCTCGAGCTCGCGAATCCGTTTCAGATCCTGCTTATCCGGAACGAACTTCGCGTAGAGGTCCGGGCGGAGTTCTCTAGTGATCCGGATGGCTTCCCTCCTCCTCCATTTCTCAATCGCTTCGTGGTTTCCGCTGAAGAGGATGTCCGGAATCGTGTCCCCTTCGTAATCGTACGGCAGGGTGTACTGGGGATATTCGAGCAGGGGGACGTTGAAGGACTCTTCCTCGGTCGATTCCTCGGCAATCGCTCCGTCCAATAGCCTCGTCACCGAATCCGAGATAGCCAAAGCCCCGATTTCCCCTCCGGTCGTGATGTAATCCCCGATGGAGACGAGCTCGTCAACTTTCTTATTGAAGCGGGAATCGACCCCTTCGTAATGCCCGCAGACGAGGATCAGATGGGAAAGTTTGCTGAATTCCTTGGCCTTTTCCTGATTGTAGGTCGTTCCCAAAGGCGACAGCAGGACCGAATGCGAACCTTCCGTCTTCACGGCCTCGAGCGCGTCAGAGAGCGGCTGCATCCGCATGATGAGTCCCGCCCCGCCTCCGGCCGGACGGTCGTCGACGCGGTGATGCTTGTAATCCTTGGTATAGTCCCGGATGTTCACGATTTCGAATTCGACCACGCCCTTGGCGATCGCGCGGGCGATGATGGAATTCTTGAGGAACGAATCGAAATAGGACGGGAACAGCGTCAGAATCGTGATTTTAAGCATGGAGGAGCACCTCTTCCCCGAGTTCGGTCAGGACGATTTCCTTCTGATCGAAATCAATCCTTTCGACCATCACGCCCGGGATGTACGGGACGAGATTCTTCCCAACTAGAAGATAGGACTTGCTCCCGGCGACGTAGTAATCCGCGACGCTTCCGAGTTCCTTGCCGGCTTTTGAAAGGACCTTTAGCCCGATGAGATCCTCGAGATAGATTTTTCCTTCTAACTCTTCCTTGATGGCGTAGAGATCTTCCTTGAGGTATTTCTCCGCTTCAGAGATCGAATCGATTCCGTTCAGTTTCAAGACGGTCGCCTTCGGATAGACGCGGTATTCTTCGACCGTAAAAGGGACGTACTCCTCTCCGTGCAGGAGGTAGACCGTCTTTCCTTCCTCCAAGAACGAATCGTCGTTTGAAAGGACGACGATCTTCAGTTCCCCTTTGAGTCCGTGACTGTCCTGGATGTGGGCGAGCTTTCTATATTCCATAGGTATGTTCCTTCTTGCTGTTCTCCGATTTTTTAAAAAGCGGAAATTCTTCTTTTCCATTCTACCATTCCGCTTCCCTTCCAAAAAGAATCCCCGCCCTAAGAAAAAAGCCGCAGCCGTATTTTACGATCGGCGGCTGCGGTTCTTTTCATGCGGAAGCGGAAACAGACTACTTTTTGTCTTCTTCCTTTTCGTTTTCTTCTTCGAAGGATTCGAAACGGATATGGACGCGTTTCCGGTCATCGCGCCCCTTGACGTTGACGATCGTGCGGATAGCATCCGCAACCGTACCGTGGCGGCCGATCAGTCGGCCCAGCTCGGCGTCGGGACAGGCAATGAGAAAATGGAGATCTCTCGCCTTTTCGGCTTCCTCGTCGGTTTCTTCCCGACGGACCAGAAGCGAAGAAGGATTCTCCATGAGCGGCTCCACGCACGCCCGGATGATTTTCTCGTAGTCCGCCATAAACTACTTGGCTTCTTTCTTGTTCTTGGCTTCCAGATACTTGGCGTAGATGCCTTTTTCCTTCAGCATCGCCTTGATTGTGTCGGAAGGAGCCGCTCCCTTTAAGAGCCAGGAGACAGCCTTTTCCTCGTCGACGACCGCATCCGAGAGCTTACCGGCCGGATCGTAGTGTCCGATCTGTTCGATGAAGTGTCCATCGCGGGCGCGTCTGGAATCCGTAACGACGATGCGGTAGGCCGCATCCAGGTTACGACCGATTCTGGATAATCTGATTTTAACCATAGTGATAAGGGTCCTTTCTTTACCTCTGATATCCTACAGGGAAAAGAAAAGCATGTCAAGTATTTTACCTTGACAAGCTTTGGAATTCTTCGAAGGTCTGATCTCAGATGTTCTGTCCCTTAATCCCGTAATGGAACACGATCGCGTTGATGAGATAGAGGAGGCTGAACCCGAGGATCACGAGCCCGAACGGAAGGAGGTTATCAGCTAACGAAGCGAAGAGGAAACCGAAGATTGCGAAGAAAATCACGAACATCCGGCATGCCCATTCGAGGCTCGGATTGAACTTCTTATTTAAGAGTTCTAAGAGCAGAAGGACGGCGACTAGCAAGGTCATCACGGCCGGAATCGCTAAGAACACGTTCGCGAAGACGCTGTTGAAGCAATCGCTGAAGACGCAGCGGTAGTAACTGTAATACAGGACGCCCGCATCGGTCTTCACCTTCATGACCGGGGCGATTCCCGCTAAAAGGAACGCCAGGCTGATGACGATGTAGAGGATGCGCTCGGTCCGGAAATGCTTACTCATGGTCCATGGCCTCCCTAATCTTATCGGAAATGAGCTTCACGGTCTCTTCCTGTTCCTCTCTGAACGAGCCTTTGATGGTCAGGACCGGTTCGATCAGGGTCGAAGAAGGAATCGCCGAGACGAGGTCCTTCATTTTTTTCGCGGCGACAGGCGCCCACGTCCCGTTCTCGACGAAAGCGAAGACGCGGTTCTTCAGGCCGATGTGCTTCAGACGGGTCAGGAAACTCTCCATGACCGGATAGAGTTCCCCTTCGTGCGTGATCGAGGCGAGGATGATCGTCTTCGCGCGGAAAGCTTCCGAAATCAGATACGACTCGTTGGTCTTGGCGATGTCGAAGAAGCGCGCACCGGGGAAGTATTGTGCGAAATGCGACGCGGCGGCCGCGGTGTTCCCGTAGACCGTTCCGATGGCGACCATCACTCCGTCCGGATCGAGAGGAGTGTAGGACGCCATTTTCGCATATAGATCGAAAATCTTCGAGAAATCCTTCCTGTACAGCGGACCGTGGAGCGGGAAGATGTACTTGATCTCTAGCTTCGAGACCGCCCCGAGGGCCTTCTTGACGGAATCGCCGAACTTTCCGACGATGTTCGCGTAGTATCTCCGCATCTCGGATAAGTAGAATTCGTCCTGATCCTCGGGATCGGTGAAGAGCTTCTCGATCTTCCCGAACTTTCCGAAGGCATCGGACGAATAGAGGACTTTCCCGTCCTCGTCGTAGACGAAATAGACTTCCGGCCAGTGCACGAGCGGGGCAGGGATGAAACGGAAGACGTGCTTTCCCGTCCTGAGCGGAGAAGCGGGCGACATCAGGACGAACTTGGCCTTCGCCACTTCCGGATGGTACGCCGCCAGGAAATTCTTCCCGAGCGGGGAAATGACGATCGTGACGTCCGGATAGAGCTTCAGAAGGTCAAGGATCGCCCCGGTGTGGTCCGGCTCGGCGTGCTGGATCACGAGGTAATCGAGCTTCCTTCCGTTCAGGACGCTCTGAAGTTTCTTGAGGAAATTCCCATAGATCGAAGGATCCGGGGCGTAGAATCCGTCCGAGAACGGACGGGCCGGATTCTTGTTGAGCCTCCAGACGGAGAGTTCCTTTTCCCGGTTCTCCGTGTTCGGACGCTCAATCGTCTCGAAGAGGACGGTCTTTTCGTCCAGAACGAGATACGAGTTGAACGACATCCCGTCCGGCAGGAGATACATGTTGTCGAACGAAGTGAGTTTTTCGTCGTTCTCCCCTAAGAAGACGACATCGTCGAAAATTTTGATCGCATCCATATCCTAATTTCCTTCTTTCTCTTTTTCCGCAGCTTTCTGCAGCATCACGTCGAACAGATCCGTAAAGAAAAACGTCATGCGCTTGACCCGGTCCTCGCTGACGTCGAGGCTCATGCCCGACTTGAACCAGTTGAGGAGTTCGCCGGAAATCGCGTACATGTAGACTTCCGCGATGGTATCGCAGGTCTCTTTTGAAAGCGTAAGGCCCAGTTTCTTCTGCCGTTCCCCGATCACGGAATTCATGACGTTCTTGATCTCGAGCTGGAGATTGTAAATCAATACTTCCGAATCGACCGGGGCGAGCGTGTTCAAAATCACGTCCCGGTTCATCACGGCGTACATCATGAACTGGCCGACTAAGTCCGACCAGGAGGCGTCTTTGTTCTGGTCGAGGATGTTCTTGATGTCGTTCTTGAACATGTACTCGGCCAGGTAATACACGTCTTTGAAATGATAGTAGAAAGACTGCCGGTTCATGCCGCATTTAGCGGTGATTTCCGCCACGGTGATCTGGTTCAGCGTCTTCGTCTGCAGCAGATCCTTGAGGGATTCCGCCATCGCGTCTTTGGTCTTGTTGTCCGCCATAAAAAACTCTTTCCTGTTCCATTATATTACAGATGCGTTCCGTTTTCAGACGGAGACCCTTTCGACAAAGAAAGAACGAAAAAAGCGGAGGAAGTCCCTCCGCCGAATTCCGAAATGGTCGGAACAGCGAGAATCGAACTCGCGACCTCTTGGTCCCGAACCAAGCGCACTACCAACTGTGCTATGTCCCGACAGGTGCTCTCAATGAGCGTTTATAATTCTACAGAGGTCTTTTTCAAAAATCAATCGGAAAATTTCACGAACCTTGATTTCGTTAGATACTATTTATAATGCAACACGTTTCTGATTCCTCTTATCCAGGGG
>CAYUFI010000033.1:0-17133 GCA_964444175.1 uncultured Clostridiaceae bacterium
GAATTATGGAACACTAATAGAAACGCCCTTGTAAAGAAAAACGGTATTTTTGCCCTATTATTAGTATTTCCATTATCGCTATATTCAAAAAACATCGATGTAATCAAAGAAAAAGGACTGACACTTTCGTATCAATCCTGTGTTTGCGACATGGCGGGGAAAGAAAGAATCGAACTCTCAACGAAGGTTTTGGAGACCTTAGTTATACCATTTAACTATTTCCCCGGCAGGAGAGGAATTTACTTCCCCTGGTATTCGCGGGCGATCTTACCGACCAGGCTCATGTCCGCCTTACCGGCATACTTGCTCTTGAAGGTAGTCATGACGTTCTTCATGGAGCGGTCGCTCAGGGATTCGATGACCGAACGGATTTCCTCTTCACCCATCATCTGCGGGAGGAAGACCTTGACGGCGTCGATCTGGTGCTGGATTTCCGAGGCTTTTTCCTCGCGTCCGTTGGAAGCGTACATGTCCCTCTCTTCGGACAGTTCCTTCAAAGCTTTCTGGATCAGGGAGATCGTGTCCGCGTCGGACAGTTCCTTCCCTTTGGCCTTGGCTTCGATCGAAGCGTTCATGTACTTGTTCGTGAGGACGGCGAGCCCGTCGGCTGCGACACGATCGCGGGCCTTAATCGCTTGGACCCTGGCTTTCTTGATCTCGTCGATAATCATACTGAATCACCGAAAGAAATATAGCATTCTTCCTTTCTTAAATCAATATCCTATTCCTTCTTCACGGAAGCGTAGATCCTGCTGACCTGCGCGAGGAGTTCCTCTTTCGAGCCGTTATTGACAAGGACGAAATCGAGCTTCGACCGGTTGCGGTCGTACGAATTCTTCTTGTTCAGCTTCAGCCTCTTGTCCACGTCGTAGTCGTGCCGGTCGAGCAGATACTCCACCTGCTTGTCCGATTCAACCCCGACGAGGTAGGTGAACTGTTTCTCCATCTTCGCGTCGAAAAGAAGAGGAACCTCGACGCAGCAGATTTCCTCCGCGTGCGCGACGAGGAAATCGTTCGTCCTCCTCCGCACTTCCGCCCAGACGAAGAGCTGGTAGGACCTCCGGAAAGAAGGAGACGCCATCATGTTCTTCATCACGCGCTTTTTGGACAGTCCGCGCTTGGTGAAGAGCTCCGGGAATTTCTTATGCAGCTTCTCCAAAAAAGTAGGATCGGCGTACATCTCGTGCACCATCGCGTCGCAGGACGCCGTCGCGCAGCCGAGGTTTCCGAACGCCTTCAGGACCTGGGATTTCCCCACCGCGATCTTGCCGGTGACGGCAATCGAAGGAGCTACGTGCTGGCAGCGCGGGCAGAACTCCGTCCCGCGCCCGTTCAAAAAGAGCTTCTGCACCCTTTCCCCGCAGATTTTGCACGGCTTTCCTTCCCGCCCGTAGACGAAAAGCCCGAACTGGGCGCTTCCGTTCTGTCCGGGAGCCGGGTGATACGTCCGGATGGTCGACCCGTGCGCTTCCACCGCTTTTTCCAGCACTTCCTGCGCGTTTTTTAAAAGCACGGCCGACTGGTCACTGGTAATTGAGCGCGCCGGGACGAACGGATTCAGACGGCTTAAGAACAGGATCTCGTCGGAATAGATGTTCCCGATGCCGCTCACGATCTTCTGATCGAGCAGGGCTTCCTTGAGGGAAGTCCCTTTCAGTTTTCTGAACGCCTGATAGAAATAATCCGGGTCGCGGATCTCGGAAGGCTCGGGGCCCAAGTCCCTCAGTTCCTTCGAAGACGCCGCTTCGCTTTCCTGATAGAGGGACATCGTCCCGAACTTGCGCACGTCGTGGAAGATCAAGGCCCTCCCGCTTAAAAGCGGGAAATACGCCGTGACGTAGGAATCGATGTTACCTTTCAGCGAATCTACAGGATAGAGCTTCCCTTCCATGCGGAAATGGACGAGGAGGATATGTTCCCCTTCGAAATGGACGAGGAGATACTTTCCTTTCCTCGTGAAGGAGACGATCTTGTGCGGTTTGGAAAAGTACTCCAAAAACTTTTCAAAATTCGTACGAACGAGCGGAGTATAGAGGATTTTAACCCCGATGGTCGTCTCGTTCAGGGCGGATTTCTCGAGGTAGCGGCGGACGGTCTCGACTTCCGGAAGCTCAGGCATGATTCCTTCCTCCTACTTGCATTCGAACCAGTCCTTCCCGTAGGACCCTTCGGCCACGAGACGGCACTTCAGATTGAGGGCGTGTTCCATGATGTCCTTGATCGGTTTGTCGACGATCCCGACTTCGTCCTGCGGGACTTTGAAGATCAGTTCGTCGTGAATCTGCAAAACCATCTTCGTCTTATACTTCTCCTCGAGCAGCTTCTGGATCGTGACCATCGCGACCTTGATGAGATCCGCGGCGGTCCCCTGGATGGTCGCGTTCACCGCGGCGCGCTCGGAGAAAGCGACGAGGTTCTTGTTCTCGGAATTGATGCCGCTGAGGTACCTCCTCCGGTTCAATAGCGTCTTGACGTACCCGTTCTCGTGCGCGAAGAGGATGGTCTTCTGCTCATATTCCTTCAGACCGGCGTACGACGAATAGAATTCCGAGATGATGTCGGAAGCTTCCTGCGGCGAGACGTGAATCTGTTCGCTTAATCCCCACGGGGAGATGCCGTAGACGATCCCGAAATTGACCGCCTTGGCCTTTCTGCGCATCAGAGGGGTGACTTCCTCCTGAGGAACGTGGAAGATGAACGAAGCGGTCGCCGTATGGATATCCGCCCCGGAATTGAAGACTTCAATCAGCTTCGGGATGCCAGCGACCGAGGCGAGCACCCGCAGCTCGACCTGGGAATAGTCTAGCGAAAGAAACTGATACCCGTAATCCGGATAGAAGAAGGCCTTGCGGATCTCCTTGCCCTCCTCGTCCCTCATCGAGATGTTTTGCAGGTTCGGCTCGCTCATGGAGAGCCTTCCGGTCGAGGTCAGGGCCTGGTTGTAGATTCCGTGGATCTTCTTATCCGCGTAGACGTAATCGGTCAGGCCTTCCGAATAGGACGAAACGAGTTTCTGGTACTTGCGGTATTCGATCAGCATCGGGATGACCGGATGCTTGTCCGCGAGGGAATTGAGCACCTGGATGGAAGTGGAATTGGTCTTCCCTTTCTTCTTCAGCTTCAGATCGTCGTAGATCAGTTCCCCGACCTGGCGCGGAGAATTGAGGTTGATGTCCTTATGGATGCACTCCCGGATCTGAGACGTGATGAAATCGAGCTTCGCCCTGTATCCGTCGACAATCTTGTTCAGCGTCGGGACGTCGAGCGGGAAACCTTCGATCTCCATCTTCGCGAGCACTTCCGTTAAAGGCATCTCCAGTTCCGAATAGAGGGAGGACATTTCCTTTTCCTTCAGGCGGTTCAAAACGTCTTCCTTGACGAGCGGGAGGAGGAAGCAGACGTAGGCCTCCAAATCCCTGTCCGACAGAGCGGAAGCGTCGATTCCTAAGAACGAAAGGATTTCCCTCTTCCCGTAACCGGTATCGTTATCGAGCAGGTACGCCGCGAGCTCGAGGTCGAACGTGCAGCCTTTTAAAGCGGGCATAGAGCATTTATCGAGCGCGACGATTAGCCCTTTGAGATCGAACGATTCCTTCTCTTTTTCCGAGACGAGGAATTCCAAAAACGCAGGGTCTTTTTTTGCCTTCTCGAGAGATAAGAATCCCGTCTCCTTCCCGTCGGAAAGGAAGAATCCCTCGACTTCGCCCTTATGGAAGTTCGGGTCCGAATTCAGGACAATCACAGAAGACGCCGAAGGGAGTTCTCCGAACGAAGAAAGTTCCTTATACGCCTTATAGGGAGGATATTTTCCGTCATTTCCCGTTTCCTTTTCCGCAGCGGGCTCGTCGAAAAGGGAGTAGCTTTCGTTCACCCCTTCCTGTTTCTTCGCCATTTCCTTCTCGAGTTCCTTTTCGAATTTCGAAAGGTCGTACTCCTTGTAGAACTCGAGGAGGGCCTTGTCGTCCTGCTCCCTGTAGTCGCCTTCCCTGTAGAATTCGTCCACTGGGACGTCGCGCTTGATCGTCGCAATCTCGCGGCAGAACAGCGCCTGGTCCTTCTGGGCGAGGATGTTCTGGGCGGTCTTGGTCTTGTTCCCTTCTAGGCCCTGGAAGATTTCCTCGAGGTGCGGATAGGAATCGAGAAGCTTGATCGCGGTCTTTTCCCCGACGCCCCGTACGCCCGGGATGTTGTCGGAAGGATCGCCGCAGAGGCCTTTGAAATCGATGACCTGGTCCGCCTTGTATCCGAGGATGTCATGGATGTTTTCCTTGGTGAAAATCTGGACTTCGCTCAAGCCTTTCCTTAAGAATTCGACTTTGACGCCGTCCTGCAGAAGCTGCAGGAAATCCTTATCGGAAGTGAACAGAGTGACTTCGTCCCCTTCTTGCAGGGCGACTTGGGTCAAGGAACCGGCCAAGTCGTCGCCTTCGAATCCTTCCTTCTCGCAGTGGAAGATGCCCATGGCGTCCAATAACGTCCGCGCGAGCGGCATCTGGATCTTCAGTTCGTTCGGGGCCGGCTTGCGGTTCATCTTGTAAGAAGCGAGTTTCTCCGTGCGGAAGGATTTTCTTCCCGTGTCGAAACAGACGATCATCTTGTCGCCTTCCTTCAAAGAGGACTTGATCTTCTTCATCATGTTCCTGTAGCCGTAGAGGGCGTTCGTCGGAACGCCGTCGTGGTTCGCAAGGACCGGCTGGTCCGGGCGGAACATGGAATAGAACGAGCGGAAAAGAAGAGAGTTCCCGTCGATGATGTAGGTATTTCTAGACATTTTCCTTTTTCCTTTCCTTATAGACGGCGACGACGTCCCGGTAGCGGCCGTTCACGTCCGTTTTGACAGAGATTATATCATATTTTTCAAGGGCCACCGGCACCGAATAGAAAAGTGTCTTCTTTCCGAAGCGGTCCGCGACAGGAACGGCCTTCACTGTTCCCGCCCCGCGCGGAGAGTCGAGCACGAGGTAGAGTTCGGGATAGCGTCTGGCCCCTTCGATCAGGTCCTCGAGCTTCACCGAAAGGCTCACCCCGAGCGTGCCCAGTTCCTCTAGGAACATCTCGAGGTCTTTCTTATTCGTCCCTTTTTCCATGTAAGGGAGCTCGTCCTCGCTGTTCACGCCCATGAGATGGACGGACATCAGGGAATCGAGCATCGAGATCAGGGCTGAACGCGGATACGGAAAGCGGTCGAACGCCCCGGCTTCGACGAGCGGGGCGAATTCGGAAGCCTTGTACGAGCGGAGATCGAGCCGGATGAAGAAATCCCCGAGGCTCCTAAAAGGCCCGTTCTTCTTCCGCTCGTCCAGAATCGCCTTGCTTAAAGGCGAGGAAAGCCCGGAAATCTCCGAGAATCCCAGGATAAACTTGCCGTTCCTAAAGACTGGTTTTTCCTCGGAGACGTTGATGTCGGGCAAGGAAAGCGAAAGCGAACTCGCGTAGATTTCGCCTAAAAAGTTCCTCCCTTTGTCGCTTCCTAAGGAAAGGCGGTTCAGGCTCTCCAGATAGAACGCGGCCGGATAATACGTCTTGTAATAGAGCATCGTGTACACGACGAAGGCGTAGGCGTACGAATGGGACTTGTTGAAACCGTACGAGGCGAATCTCTCGATGAGGTCGTAGATCTTCAAAGCGGAATCCGGGCCTAGCCCGTTCTTTTCCGCCCCCTGCAGGAACCGCTCCTTCATCGAAGCCATCTTCGAACGGTCCTTTTTGGAAATGGCGCGTCGGAAAAGATCCGCCTCTCCTCCGCTGAATCCGCCGATGCGCTTGGCGATTTCAAGAATCTGTTCCTGATAGACAATGATCCCGTAGGTTTCCTTTAAGATGTCCTCGAGTTCCGCGCACTCGAGCTTATACGGATAATGCCGGTTCTTCCTGTCCGCGTAAGTCGTTATGTTCCTCATCGGTCCCGGACGGTATAAGGCCAAAATCGCCGACAGATCCGAGATGGACGACGGGCGAATCTGCTCGACCGCGTTCTGGATTCCTGAACTCTCAAGCTGGAAGATGTCGAGCACGCGCAGCCGGTTCAGCGTCTCGAAGACCTTCGGGTCGTTCAGATGTTGGTACGGATCACTGTATTCGTACCCCAGGGCACGGATATTCTCTTCGACGTTTTTGATGAACGTCAGGTTCGATAAGGCCAGGATATCGAATTTCAGATACCCCATCGTTTCGAGCGCGTTATATTCGTAGAGCGTGATCGGGATGTCCCCGTCCCGGACCGGAAGCTGCTCGGAAAGCGGCCGTTCGGAAATCAGGACGCCCGAGGCGTGGACCGAGGTCGTCGTCGGATACGAAACGATTAGCGACGCCCTCCGCACGGCTTCCCGGTAATACGGATCGGCGAGGAGTTTCCGGAACTTCGGATTGGTCTTTTCCTCGTCTTCAAAAGAGACCGCCTTGTCGCTCAAGGCCTTGGATAAAGGCGATAGGCGCCCGGCGGGGATGCCGAAAATGTCCGCGACGCGGTTCAGGGCGGATTTGAGCTTGATCCCCGTGAACGTCACGATGAACGAGACGCGGTCCTTCCCGTAGCGCGAGACGAGGTATTCTACGACGCTGTTCCTCTTATCGTCCTCGAAGTCCATGTCGATATCCGGCATGGTCCGGCGCAGAGGGTTGAGGAAACGCTCGAAGGAAAGTCCGTATTTCAAAGGGTCGATCTCCGTGATGCCCAGAGCGTAGGTCGTTAAGGAGCCGCAGGCGCTGCCTCTGCCCGGGCCGACCTTCACGCCGTGTTCCTTGGCCCAGACCACGTAGTCCCGTACGATCAGGAAATAATCCGAGAAGTCCATCTCGGAAATGGTCGACAATTCGTAATTCAGGCGTTCGAGATATTTCGGTGGGAGAGGATCCCCGACTCTCTTCTTCAGCCCGCCCAAGGCCAGGGAACGGATTTCCTTATGAGCGTCGACCCCTTTCGCGCGGAGGACCATGCCCCGCTTCTTTAAAAGGGTGAACGAAACCATTTTCGCCAGGATCTCCTGGTTCTTCACTTCCTCTTCGCCGTAGACGGTCAAGACCGCCTTCGGGGAAAGAAGGAAGAACGGCCCGCCTTTTTCGAGATCTTCCCCCGTGAGAACGGTCTTGGAGAAAGAATAGAGGTGGATTGCCTCGAGCATCCTGTACGCCTCGTAGCCGTCTTCTTTATCGAGATAGATGACTTTCGGGAAGGCGATCGGAACGATTCCTTCTTCTTTTAAGAACGAGCGGAAGACGGAAATGGAGGCGCTGTCCTCCTTCGAATAGATTTCCGTCCCTCCGAAGAGGCGGCCGCGGAAGATTTCCTTCAGGGATTCGACGAGAGGACGGATCCTGGAAAGATGTTCCTCTTCCTTCATGGACGGAGATTCGGATTTTAAGACGAACGCAAGGCCTTTAGAAAAAGAGGCGAGGTCGGAAAAAGTGTAAACTTTTTTCTGCAGGCTCAAAAGTCCCATGAGGGAGGAATATCCGTCTTCGTTCAGGACGAGGACTTCCCCTTCAAGAGAAAGCCCGTTTTCCTCTAAGGAAAGGATCATCCCGTAGAACGGGACGGCATTTTCTTCTTTCTGCATCCGTTCGGCGAAGGAAGGAAAGGCGTAGACGGTGTTCTCTTCGCAGATCCCGAGCCCCTTATATCCGTAACGGAGGCCTTTATCGATATAGGAAGGAATCTTGACGGAGCTCTTGCCGAAATCGTAGGCCGAAAGAGTCTGAATTTGATAGAAATCCATCCTGTTTTCCCTCCCTCCTTACTATTTATAAGTATATCAGGAATCCATTCTCCGATTGTTCCCCAATTGAAAGAGGGCAAGAGAGCCTCTTCCGAAAAGAAAAATACCTGTTGCAAGAACTTCTCCAGGTCTGTTAAAATGTTTTGCGCGTGCAGAGAGAGTTTCTGCCGTTTGGGGAAAAGAGGTGAGTTTCTAAATGCCAAAAACGATCGTCCACGAGAATGAATCGTTCGATGATGTGATGCGCCGTTTCAAGCGTGCGTCCAACAAGTCCGGCTTACTGGCCGACTACAAGAGGCACACGGCCTTCTACAAGAAGGGTCTGAAGCGCGCGATGAAGTCGAAGGAAGCGAAGCGCAAGTTCCGCCACTAATTCAGGGCTCATCGGGTCCGGGGAGAGATCCCCGGGCCTTTTCTTTTTTTCCTCTTCCCCCTTCCCTTTTCCGCACAAATTGAAATCGGGTCGTGTCCTGTGCTATCTTTATAGAGATTCGAAACGTGCGAAGCAAAAAAAATAACAGAAAGACCGGAGGACGTTTTATGGCCGTGGATATCGAAAAGACGGTGAAGGAAATCGTCGGAAGCAAAATCAAGGGAGACAATTTCACGAGAGATACGGAGCTTTCTTCTTTAGGGCTCGACTCGCTCGACAAAGCGGAGATCCTGATTGACATCGAAGATAAGTTCGGCATCGAGTTCGACGACGAAGAGATGAAGACCGTCTCGACGGTCGGGGATCTCTTCGACATCATCGAAAAGAAAGTCAACAAGTAGATTCTTGCATTGAATTCGCTCTCAAACTAATATAGTAGCCGTGATGCGGTAATAGCATTCATTGAGAAAGAACGGTACTCCTATAAGGAGACTGTATCGGAGGCATCGATGAAAGTACTGTTATTGAATCTGGACAACGTCTCTTTGCGTGTAGGCGTTTATCTCGATTCGAAAAAAACAAGCTGTTTCAAGACCTCTTCGGACCGGTTCCGCTCCGAAGACGAATACCAGGACCTACTGGTATCTTTTTTGCGTTCCAATTCCGAAGATCCCTCGTCCTTCAACGGGGCGATCCTGAGCTCGGTCGTCCCTTCGCTGACAAAAAGGGTCGAAAAGGCGTGTCAAGGCGCTTTGGGCAAGAAATGCCTGACGGTCGGAAAAGGAATCAAAAGCGGAATCGCCGTACGGACGGACAATCCTTCCGAAGTCGGGAGCGACCTTGTCTGCGAAGCGCTCGGCGCGCTTGAAAAGACCGGCGGGGACGTCCTCGTCGTCGACTGCTCCTCGGTCATGAGCTTCTCGGTCGCCTCGAAGGACAAAGGGTTCCTCGGGACGGCGTTCGTCCCGGGTTTAAGGATCTCCGCGGACGCGATGATTCGCTCGGCGGCACAGCTGATGGAGGCCGAGCTCGACCGCCCGGCACGCTACATCGGCAAGAACACACGCGAGTCGATGGACAGCGGGATCATCGGAGGCTTCTCTTCCCTGATCGAATCGTTCTCGAAGAAGATTGAGGACGAATACGGGAAGCCCCTGAAAAAGATTATTACCGGCAGCGACGGAGGAATCCTCTATCCCTGCCTCGATCCGAAAGAGTTCTTTTACGGACCGGATCTGGTCTTCGACGGTCTCTACGCGATCTTCCTCAAGAACGTCAGATAGTTTCAAAACAAGGAAATTTATCCAAAGGAAAGTTACCCATTATGAGAAGAAACAATACGATTTACACGATGTCCGTCATGGCCTTATTCTTGGCGGTCATGCTGATCTTCGGGTTCACGCCGATCGGAACGATCAACATCGGGACGGTCTACACGATCACCCTTATGGGGATTCCGGTCTCGATCATCGCCGCGCTCTACGGGAGCTGGGGAGGTCTGTTGGCCGGGACGGTCTGGGGCGTCATCTCGATGGTCCAGGGAATCCTCGACGGGACGGGTACGGCGTTCATCGAATATAACGTCGCCGGATACATTGTCTTATGCCTGCCGACACGGATGCTCGCCGGATTCCTGAGCGGGCTTTTCTACGAACTGGCGCGGAAGTTCGATCACAGAGGCTATATCGCTTCCTTCGTCGCTTCGGTCACCGTGCCGGTCCTGAACACCTCCCTCTTCATGTCGGCGTGCTACCTCTTCTATTCGGATCTAGTCGCCGTGCTCGATAACGGGAGCAAGGCCGGATTCCTGACTTTCGTGCTCGGAGCCGTCTCGATCAATTTCGCCATCGAGCTCGCCGCGAACGCCGTCGTCGGGAGCGCGGCATCCTACGGGGTCAAGAAGGCCGCCGACAGGATGGGCCTGAAGTCCGTCCTTCCGAACCTTGTGAAGTACCCGTCCTCAACCGAGCCATCCTCCAAAGAAGAAAGAGGGGAGAAGGAAGAAGACCTCTACGAGAAATACTCCTCCAAGCCGAATCAGGAGACGAAATAAGAAAAAGAATAAGGGAGATTTCCTCTTTGCCTAAGCGCGGAGCAGGAAATCTCCCTTTTCTTTAATCTATAATGGAAACGGGTTTGGAAAGGAACCCGGCATCTATGAAACTGTTCATCGTATCTGATATCCACGGCGGGCTTTTGGAAGCCCAGCTGGCCGTCGAAAAATATAAGAAGAGCGGAGCGGACCGCTTCGTGTGTTTGGGCGACTTCTATTACCACGGGCCGAGGAATCCCCTTCCTTCTTCCTACGCCCCGAAGAAAGTGGCCGAGCTTCTGAACCCGATGGCGAAGGAAATCGTCGCGATCAAGGGCAACTGCGACGCGGAGGTGGACCAGATGATCTCGGATTTCCGCTTCCACGCTCATAAGAACTATACGGACAGGGAAGGTAGGCTCTTCTATTTCCACCACGGGCATCACCACGTCCCGAAAGAAATCCTCGACAGGAAACCGGCCGTCATCTTCTCCGGACACACGCACGTCGCCGTCTTAGAAAGAAAAGACGGGATCATCTACGCGAACCCGGGCTCGATCACGCTGCCGAAGGCCGAGAAGTCCCAGGGGTACTTCCTCGTCGACGAAAAAGGGATCAAGCACTTCGATCTCTTCACGGACGCCTTGCTGCGCTCCATCGAATTCTGACGTTTGACTTTTCTCTTCCGAGCCTGTATATTGATGTCGGAAGAGAAATCTTCTGCATCTTAATTCATATTTGAAATTAAGAGTGGGGCCCGTGCTCCACTCTTTGTTTTTAGAGGGAGGGACCGGATTTGGAACTGTTGGAAGAAATCGAAAAGGCGGCGAAGGAAAGCGCCGAAAAGCTCGGGCTCAGCTTCTACAAGGCCTACTTCGAGAACCAGAAGGACGGGAAGCACCTGTTCATCGTCGTCGACCGGAAAGGCGGAATGGACCTGAACGCGATCGAAGCGTTCACGAACGAGGTCGATCCGAAGCTCGACGCGATTCCGGGGCTGGACTTCCCCTACTATCTCGAATGCCTTTCGCGGGGAGCCGAGCACGAGATCGGAAAGGACGAGATCGCCTCGTACGTCGGGGAGTACATGGAAGTTTCCTACGACGGGAAGAAAGTCCTCGGGACGCTCGAGAAGTTCGAAGGCGGGACGCTCTTCCTGAAGTACTTCCTCAAAGGAAGGCCGAAGAAAGCGGAGATTCCGCTCGAAAAAGTGACGTGCGCGGAACTGCGCGTCAAATTCTGATTACATTCGTTTCAAACCATTTTATCGGAGGAAATAAAGAATCATTATGGCAAGAAAATCTGTCGATGTCGAAGAACCGAAGTTCACCGGTAGGATCAACCTGCCGGCTTTCGAAGACGCCGCGAAGCTTGTCGGCGAGGACCGCCAGGTCTCGGTCGAGGAAATCCACGAGATCCTGAAGCAGGCGATCGACAAGGCCGCCCGCGACACGCTCTACCCGAACCAGAAGACGAACAACGCCAAGGACATGCATTCCGAGACGGACATCGATCCGAAGACCGGGGAGATCTTCTTCTACGAGTGCAAGGACGTCATGAACGATGACGACATCGTCGACGACCTCTACCAGATCTCGGTCGAGGACGCGCAGGCGGTCGATCCTTCCCTCAAGGCCGGGGACGTCTATAAGAACCGCATCGACCTCACCAAGCTCGACTATTCCTTCTTCACCCGCACGCAGCAGAATTTCATGCAACTGCTCCGCGAGGCGTCCAAGAAGGCCCTGATTGACCTCTATTCCAACCGCGTCGGTCAGATTATCGTCGGCACGGTCGAACGCAACGAAGGCCGCTACATGACCCTGCAATTCGGCAAGATCCACGCGACGCTCTATCCGATGAACGCCATCCCGGGCGAGAAGTTCACCATCGGGGACCAGGTCAAGGTCCTCTTGAAGTCCATCGGGAACCCGGAGGACCACTCCGCCAAAGGCGCGACGACCCTCAACATCTCCCGCACGGACCCGCTCTTCCTGCAGAGGCTGTTCGAAGAGGAGATTCCGGACGTCGCCGACGGCTCGGTCGTCATCAAGGGCATCGTCCGCGAACCGGGCAACCGCGCTAAGGTCGCCGTCTATTCGGAGAATCCGGACGTCGATCCGACCGGCGCCTGCATCGGCTCGGACGGCTCCCGCATCAAGGACATCTGCGCCCAGATCGGGAACGAGAAGATCGATGTCATCCGCTATCAGGACAACAAGTACCTCTACATCGCCGAAGCGCTGAAGCCGGCCACGGTCGTCGGCGTCCTCTTGAAGGATGACGAAGCCGAGGAAGGCAAGGCTCCGAAGGCCGTCGCGGTCGTCAAGAACGAAGAGAGCAAGATCGCCATCGGCAAGAAGGGCGTGAACGTCCGTCTCGCCTCGAAGATCACGGGCTACTCCATCGACATCAAGGAACTCGACGCCGCTCTGGCCGAACACATCCCTTACCAGAACGTCGACGATATCCGCCGCAAGGCCGCCTTGGAGAGCCTCGACGAAGAAATCGCCGCCGCGAAGGAAGAAGACGTGATGCATACCGATGACGAGGCGATCTTGGAAGGCGCGCTCCATAAGGAAGAACAGAACACCATCTCCGCCGAACCGGCCGTTTCCGAAGAGAAGAAGGCCGAAGAAGAAAAGCCGGCTGAAGAAGTAAAACCGGCGGAAGTTCCTTCCGAAGAGAAGAAAGAAGAACCGGTCGAAGAGAAGAAGCCGGAAGAACCGGTGAAGCCGGCGAAGAAGGAAGAGGAGATCAAACACGTCGAAATCACCGGCAAGGCGAAGATCTCGCTCGACCAGCTCGAAGCGGAAATCGAAGAGGAGAAGAAGAACAAGAATTCGCAGGGTTCTTCCTACCGCCGTTTCAAGAAGGAAAAGAAGGACGACAAGAAGGAAGAGAAGAAAGTCATCCAGAACGCGATGCCGATCTACACCGAGGAAGAGCTCAAGGACATGAACGAAGAGCAGGCCGAGGATACGTCCGCTTCGCAGAACGACGACGATTACGAGGAATACGACGACGATACGTATTACGAAGACAAGTAATGCGCGTCTAGGAAAGGAGAACGGACGATGGGTAAGAAACCGGTATTGCGCTTTGACTGCGTGAACCACGTCAAGGTCGAGAAATCGACACTTCTGCGCGTCGTTCTGACCCCGGACGGAAACGTGGAGGTCGACCCGAGCGGACGCATGAACGGACGCGGGGTCTATCTCACGCCGGACCGAGAGACGCTCGAGAAGGCGAAGAAGACCAAGGCGCTTGAGAAGAGCCTCGGGACGGGCGTCCCGGAAGAAGTCTATAATAAGATCGAGAGGTATCTGGTCAAATGAGCCCCGAAGAGAAACTGATGGGAATGATCGGTCTTTCCAAGCGGGGCAAGTACCTCGTCTACGGGGAGAACCTGGCTTTCTCGGTCAAAAAGAAGAAGATTCACGTCGTCTTTATCGCTTCCGACGCGGCGAAGAACAGTTGCGCCGAAATCGAGCAGGCCGTGAAGAAAGTCGAAGAAGTCCATCCGATCGAGATTTACCGCAATTTGACCAAGGCCCAGCTCGGGCAGGCCATCGGGCACGCCCCGGTCGCGGCTATCGGAATCATGAATTCCGGAATCGGACATCGGATCATGGAACTGGAAGAGGAGATTGCGAATGGGAAATCAGAAGAAGAATTTTAACAAGAACGCGCCGCAGAAGAGACGGGACAACACCCCGTTCCGCGCCCACGGCGGATTCAAGAAGCCGGCCCTCAAGGCCCACGTCGAAGGCGGGAAGTACGTCTACGAAGGGAACGTCACCATCGAAAAGCTCGCCGAGGACATCGGCCTGAAGGCGACCGACATTCTGAAGACGCTCTTCTTGAAGGGCAAGATGTACAATATCAACTCGGTCCTTTCCGACGACGACGTCGGGGAAATCTGCCTCGAGAACGGGCTCGACTTCGAGAAGAAGGAGACTGTTTCCCCGCTCGATTTCGATAAGGACACGACCCCGGACAAACCCGAGGACCTCGTGGAGCGTCCTTCGGTGGTCACCATCATGGGCCACGTCGACCACGGCAAGACGACCTTGATCGACACGATCCGGAACTCCCACATCGCCGAAGGCGAGGCGGGCGCAATCACGCAGGAGATCGGCGCGTACCAGAAGACGGTCAAAGGCAAGAAGATCACGTTCCTCGACACCCCGGGACACGAGGCGTTCACGGAAATGCGCAAGCGCGGCGCGCAGGCGACGGATATCGTCATCCTCGTCGTCGCGGCCGACGACGGCGTCATGCCGCAGACGGTCGAGGCCATCGACCACGCCAAGGCGGCGAAAGTCCCGATCATCGTCGCGGTCAACAAGATCGACAAGCCCGGCGCGGATCCGAACAAGGTCCGTTCCGAACTGACCAAGTACGGCCTCGTCCCGGAGGAATGGGGCGGAGACACCATCATGAAGGACATCTCGGCCAAGAAGAAGATCGGCATCGAGGATCTGCTCGACAACGTCCTGTTACTGGCCGAAATGAAGGAACTCAAGGCGAACCCGAACCGCGAGGCGAGGGGCGTCGTCATCGAGTCCACGATGGATAAGAAGGTCGGCGCGAAGGCGACCCTGCTCGTCAAGAACGGGACGCTGCACGTCGGGGACTTCCTAGTCGTCGGCAACACCTACTGCAAGGTCCGCCGCATGACCAACGAATTCAACAAGACCGTCAGCAGCGCGACTCCGTCCGCCCCGGTCTCGGTAACCGGTTTTGAAGCGGTGCCGGAAGCGGGCGACCAGTTCTGCGCCTTCCCGAGCGAAAAAGAAGCGCGCGCCATCGCCGAGCAGCGCGCCCAGCGCGCGGCCCAGAAGACCACGAACGCGAACGCGGGCATCAACATCCACAACATCTACGACAAGATCAGCGCCGGCGAAGTCGCCACGCTGAACCTCATCGTCAAGGGCGATACCGACGGGACCCAGCAGGCCATCTGCGACTCGATCCGCAAAATCAAGGTCGACGGGGTGACCACGAACATCATCCACGCCGGAGCCGGCGATATCACCGAAGGCGACGTCACGCTGGCCTCGACCTCGCAGGCGATCATCCTCGCTTTCAACGTCAAGGCTTCCCAGCTCGTTTTGGACAAGGCCAAGACGGAGAACGTCGACATCCGCTCCTACACGATCATCTACAAGCTCCTCGAGGAACTCGAGGACGCCATGAAGGGCCAGCTCAAGCCGGTCCTCGTGGAGAAGGTCTACGGGCACGCGGAAGTCAAGATGGTCTTTAAGGCCTCGAAGGTCGGAAAGATCGCGGGCTGCACGGTCCGCGACGGCTCGATCAAGCGCTCCTCGAAGATCCGCGTGAAGCGCAATGACGAGGTGATTCTCGACGCGCCGTTAACTTCCTTAAAGTTCGGTAAGGACGACATCTCCGAAGCGGTCGCTCCGAAGGACTGCGGTATGGTCGTCGAAGGCTACCAGGACATCCAGATCGGCGACATCCTCGAATCCTACGGGATGGAAGAGGAAGGAAAGCTGAACTAGGCTATGGCGAACCGCAAAGGACGCATCGGCACGATCGTCGCCAAGGATCTGGCCGACATTATCTGGGCGATGAACCCGGAACTGACGAACCTTTCCTCGGTGAACGAGGTGAGGATGAATTCGGACAATTCGCTGGCGCGGGTGTATCTTTCCCACCTCGATGCGGCGAAGACGGACGATCTGGTCAATTACTGCAACATCCATAAAGGGGACATTCGCACGGAACTGGCGCACCGCCTCGACGTGTACAAGGTCCCCGACCTGATCTTCTTAAAGGACGACTTGGAAGAGCAGGCGGCCAAGATCGACGCGATCATCAATTCCTGGCATAAGGAAGCGCCGAAGGCCGAAGAGACGAAGACCTCTTCCCACCGTCAGAAGTATCCGAAGAAGAAGGACTAGAAAAGAAGGAGAACTCTGCTCCACGAGGGGTAGAGTTCTTTTTTTGATTCGTTTCTTTATTCTATGGGGCTTGATCTTTAAAGTAAGGAAGGAAAGAAGGTCCGCGTAATCATGGAAAAAGAGGAATATAAGAGAAAGAAGAAAGAGCTCAAGAGGAAGTATAAGAGCGATAAAAGGGATCTGAAAGAAGCGTACAAAAAGAAAGAAGAGCTTCCCCAAGAGGAAGAGGAAGTCGAAGTCCGCGAGGTCGAGAAGGGCTCCGCGGAGTTCGAAAGCTACCTCCATAAGGACGTCTCGGCTCAAAAGAGGAAGGAACTCGGTCTTCCCCGGTACGATAAGGGAGAGGAAATCTTCAACTCGGTGACCCACATCGTCGGAGGCGGGGCGGCCCTGATTATGCTCGTCTTGGGATTCGTGTTCGCCTATCTGAAGAAGAGGGACCCAATCGTCGTCATATCGATGGCGGTGTTCGGGATCGCTTCGGTCCTGCTCTACACGGTCTCGGCGGTCTACCACGGCCTCCACGTCAACAAAGGCAAGAAGGTGTTCCAGATCCTCGACCACTGCACGATCTATCTGCTGATCGCCGGGACGTATACGCCGGTCTGCACGGTGGGGCTTCAGGCGATCGAACCGTGGAACTATCTCCTTTTAGGAATCGTATGGACCTTAAGCGTCCTCGGAATCGTCCTCAACGCGACCATGATGGACAAGCTCTGGGTCAAGGCCGTGTCGATGGTGCTCTACATCGCCGTGGGCTGGTGCATCATCTTTTTCTATCCCCTTCTGGTCGGGTCGATGACCGAGGCGGGGATGTGGCTTCTGATCGGGGGAGGAATCTCCTACACGGTCGGTTCGGTCCTCTACGGCATCGGGCATTCGAAGAAGTATTTCCATTCGGTGTTCCATCTCTTCGTGAATTTGGGGACGCTCTTGCAGTATCTGGCAATCCTGCTCTATCTCGTAATCCGGATTCAAGAATAAATCCGGAAATACGGAAATAATAAAATAGGCGGAGCCGACTGGCTCCGCCTTCTCGTTTGATTCGATGGTATCGGATTAGAGACCCAGATACAGCTGGGTATT
>CAYUFI010000034.1:0-16367 GCA_964444175.1 uncultured Clostridiaceae bacterium
TTCCGCCCTTCTCAATTCTCTATCTCGTCTGTCCAGTTTTCAAAGACCTGCTTCTGACGCCCTACCCAGGCTTACCGAAGTACCCCTTGGGCCAGGTGCTTAACTAATATAACAACGGAAATATCGGATGTCAACAAGTATTTTCAATTTTTGTAATTATTGGGTTATTTGTTTCTACCCATCCATCCCCCTAGGGGGATCCGATTATTGGGTTATTCGTTTCTAATTAATCCCCCGGCTGGGATGATTAGACAGGAGGAACGGGACTATGAACGGATTGAACTCAGCATACGTGGAATCGGTGATTAGGAAGGCGAAAGAGGGAAAGCTTACGACGGGACGAGCCTCCCGCTCTCGAGAAGGAAGGCCGAGGAGACCAGGGAAAAGTATAGGGAGTTCAGGAAGAAGGAACTCACTCTCGTTTTCTGATTCGGAAAAAAGCAAAAAAAAGACTCGGAGCCGTGTTCGGAATCCGGGCCTTTTTCCTGTTATTGCGGAATTACTTCCGTTCGGATTTTTCCTTTTCCTTCTCCTGCCTTTCGAGGATGAGGGCCCTGTCGCCCTGCAAGTTCTCGATGCGGTTCAGATAGCTCCTCGCCTCCTCTTCCCCGCGGTGGTAGCTCGCCTGAAAATAGAGGTACGCCTTCTGATAGTCCTGTCCGACGACCTTGCCCTCGTAATAAATCTTCCCGAGATAGAACTGGGCTTCCTTCAGCCCCGCCTTCGCGGCGGAATAAATCCGGTTCAGACCCTCGGTGATGTAGGGCGAAGAGAAGTTCCCTTCGACTTCCTCTTTCCCGAGCAGGTATTTCGCCTTGACCGATCCGCATTCTTCGGCCTTCCTCAGATACGCCCTCGCCTTGTCGGCGTCGCGCTCGACGTATTTTCCTTCCGAATAGAGTTCGCCTAGATACAAGCACGCGCGGATGTTCCCGCCTTCGGCCGAATGGACGATCATCTTCAGATTCTCCTCGGTCTCCTCGGTCTGTTCCTCGCTTGACTCGAGCGCGGTGATGGCCAGTACGAGTGAGTCGTTCTCGCTGCTTCCGCCTCCGGAAGCGGGGTTCTTCTCCTGCAACAGAGGCGAGCGTTCCTCCTCTTCGTACATCTTGGAGAGGGAGACGAGCTCTTTCACCTTCGAATCGTCCTTGACGAAATCGGCGAGCGGGACGCGGTAGTATTCGCTTAAGAACTTCGTCGCGACCGGGTCGTGGCGGGAATTCGAAAGCGAAAGCAGACCCGGATACGCCTTCTGCAGGACTTTCTTTCCTTTTTTGACGTTGACCGGAAGATCCTTATAAGGGACAGAGAGGAAATACCCGAGGACGAACAAGGCCTTCGCGTTCTTGTAGCGTGCGCTCTTTTCTAGATCCTTCAGGAATTTACGATCCGAAACGAGCGTGTTCTTCGGTTCGCGGAGATACGCGTCGTATCCTTTTACGAACAGCTTCTCGCCTTCTTCCACTCTGTCTTTCATAAGCATTCTTCCTTGCTTTTCATTCTAACACAGAAGGGCGGAAGGAGGAACCTCGCCCCGGAGATTATCAAGGAGGCTTACGAAAGCTCGAATTCTTTCTGTTCCCGGATGGAATACCCTTTCGTCCCGCTCACGGTCAGCGAATCGGAAAGGACGATGCCGGAAGGAATCAGGACCTTCAAGAGCGTCTGGGTGCAGAGCAAATCCTCCTTGGAGGGGAAGACGTTCCCGGAAGGATGGTTGTGCAAGAGATACACGTAGGACGCCGAGCTCATGATGGCGCCGTTCAGGACTTCCTTGATCGGCATCTCGACCGCGTCTGGCCGGTCCAAGGTAAACTCGTTGACGCGCAGCATCCTTTTCTTCCTGTCGAGATAGATGCACTTCATCTTTTCGAACGGGAGATAGGCGATGTCCGTCCCGAACCCTTTTAAGATCTCCGACGAGGACGAGAAGGTCTTGTGGAACTGCCCGGCCTGGATGGCCCTCCTCCCGAGCTCGAAGGCAGCGACGAGCTTCAGGGCCTTCGCCTTCCCGATTCCCTTGACCTTCAGGTCGGTTTCCTTGGCGTTAGAAAGGGAGTAGAGCCCGTTGCATTTTTCTAGAAGCTCGTCCGAAAGTTCGAGCACGCTCTTTCCTCTAGTCCCGCTCTGCAGGACCAGAGCGAGCAGTTCGGCGTCGGATAAGGACCTCACCCCATAGAGAGTTGCCTTCTCGCGCGGTTTTGAAGCAGGGTCCATCGTGCGGATCTTCATTTGGACGATTTCTTGGAGGAGTTGCTCCCCCACTCGAATTCGAAGCCGCCCGGCAGCTTCACTTTGCCGTTAGGCGAGACGAAGAAGCGGTAGCAGACCACGACCACGATGGCGATCGACATCACCGCCAGGATCCCGGCGAGGGTGATCGCTTCCCCGCCTTCGCACGCCTTCTGTTCTTCTTCGCTTAAAGGAATCAGACCTTCCCGGTACATAAAAATCTCCTTTCGTCAGCTATATGGCTTTTGAAAGGAGAAATTCGGAATCAGTCGGAATTATTTCTTCGTGTAACGGAGATATTCGGCCTCGTACTTGGCGAGTTTGTCCTTTTCGAGCTGGACTTTCGCCGCAGGAGCCTTAGCTAAGAAGTTCGGGTTCGAGAGGATCTTGTGGGAACGCTCGAGCTCGGCTTCGAGCTGGGCGATTCTCTTTTTGATTTCTTCGTCGGATTCCTTCCTAGCTTCCGTCTCGATCTTCATGCCGACCGTGTCGTAGTAACGGAACGAGCTCGAGGATTCTTCGCTGAAATCGAGCGAAGAGGCGTTGCCGAGCTTCATGAGGTACGGGCGGAACGATTCGGCGAGCTTCTTGTCCCCGCAGAGGGTCAGCTTGATCTTTTCCGACGGGGCGACCTTGTTCGAATAACGGAACGCGCGGATGCCCTTGACCATCTCGACGAGCGTCTCGCCGTGGGCGGCCTTGCGGAAGGTCTTCGTATAGACGGACGGATAGCTTTCCTCGTAGAGGGACTTCTTGTGCGCCGGCAGGGACTGGTAGATTTCCTCGCAGATGCACGGGGCGAACGGGAAGAGCATGATCAGGACTTTCTTCAGAACGTCGTAAAGGACGGACAGGACGGTCTGCTTTCTTTCCGGGTCGTCCCCGTTCAGATCGACCTTGGCTTCCTCGATGTAGTTCGAGCAGAAGACGTCGTAGACGAAGTCGTACAGGTAGTTTCCCGCCTGGCCGATCTCGTACTTGTCCATGAAGGAAGTCACCTTGCGGACCGTGCGGTTCAGATGGCGGCAGACGTATTCGTCAACGGCGGACAGCTTCAGCTTCTCGACCGGGGTCGGGACGAAGTCCCCGGAGAAATTCATCATCAGGAAACGCGAGGCGTTCCAGACCTTGTTGAGGAAGACGTGGGCCTGCTCGATGTTGTTCGTGCCGAACGACATGTCGAGTCCCGGCGTGGTCGAAGTGGCCAACGCCCAGCGCAGCGAATCGACGCCGTACTGGTCGATGACCTTGATTGGATCGATGCCGTTGCCGAGGGACTTGGACATCTTCCTGCCCTGGTCGTCGCGGACGAGGCCGTGGATGAAGACGTTCCTAAACGGCAGCTTCCCGGTGAAATGCGCCGAGTCGAAGGCCATTCTCGCGACCCAGAAGAAGATGATGTCGTAGCCCGTGATCATGACGCTGAGCGGGAAATACCGCTTGAAGTACGGGTCTTCCTTGTCCGGCCAGTTCATCAGAACGAACGGGGAAAGTCCCGAGGAGAACCAGGTGTCGAGGACGTCCGGATCCTGGTCCCATTCGTCTTCGGGCAGGTGCTCCACCGAGCAGACGACTTCCCCGGTCTTCTTGTTGGTGTAGATCGGGATGCGGTGTCCCCACCAGAGCTGGCGCGAGATGCACCAGTCCTTGGTTTCCTTCAGCCAGCGCAGGAACACTTTCTCGAAGCGCGCCGGATAGAAGCGGATGCGCTCGGAGGTCTTCTCGAGTTCGAGAACCTTGTCGGCGAGCGACTGCATCTTGACGAACCACTGGTCGGAAAGCATCGGTTCGACGATGGTGTGCGAGCGTTCGGAATGCCCGACCGAGTGGACGATCTTCTCTTCCTTGACTTCGTTTCCTTCGGCCTGGATCTTCTTGACGAGCGCTTCGCGGCACTCGAAACGGTCCATGCCCTTGAATTCCCCGGCGTGTTCGTTCATGGTGCCGTCGGGATTCATGCAGGAGACCATCGGGAGGTTGTGGCGCAGAGCGATCTGGTAATCGTTCGGGTCGTGCGCCGGCGTGCACTTCATCAGGCCGGTCCCAAAAGACTTGTCGACGTAGTAATCCTCGACGAACGGAATCTTCTCCCCGTTAGCCGGGTTGATGACGTATTTTCCTGCGAGTCCCTTGTAACGGGAATCGGACGGGTTATAGACCAGACAGGCGTCGGTGAACATCGTCTCCGGACGGGTCGTCGCGATCGTCACAAACTTGGAAGGATCGTCGGCGAAGCGGTACTTGAAATAGTAGAACTTGCCTTCGGTGTCCTCGTGGATGACTTCGACGTCGGAAAGGGCAGTCTGCAGGGAGACGTCCCAGTTGATGATTCTTCTTCCGCGATAGATCAAGCCTTCGTCGTAGAGGGTCTTGAAGACCTGCAGGACGGCCTTGGACGTCTTTTCGTCCATGGTGAAGAACTCGCGGTCGTAATCCATGCCGATGCAGAGCGCCTTCCACTGGGCGTGGATGGTGTTCTGGGACTGTCTGGTCCATTCGTAGGTCTTCTTAACGAATTCCTCTCTGCCCAGATCAAACCGGGTCTTCCCTTCCGCGCGGAGATTCTTCTCGACGCGGGCCTGGGTCGCGATTCCGGCGTGGTCGGTTCCCGGTACGAACTCGACGTCGTACCCGCTGAGCCTCTTGTAGCGCGCCAGAATGTCGTGCAGGGTCGAATCGAGCGCGTGCCCAATGTGCAGGACGCCCGTGACGTTCGGCGGCGGAATGATCATCGAAAAGGAAGGACGGGGATCGTTGATATCCCCCGAGCCTTTGAAATACCCGTTTTCCTTCCAGAAATCGAACTTTCCTTCTTCGACCTTGGCGTGGTCGTAGTTCTTTTCCATCTGTTTCAGCATGTCTTCCCCTTTCTGAGGCAAAAATAAAATTCCGTCTTCTGCGGGGGCGCTTCGGCGCGGTACCACCCCGCTTCATAGCGGAACTATGCACTCACTGAATTGGATTTCTTCTTCCGGCGACAGACGCGCGTCTATATACCCTACCCTACTTTCACCTGAATGCGGGCTCTCTAACAAGGAAAAACGGCTTCCTTCCGGACGAACCTATCTTAGCACGGGGAAAAGGCTATTTCAATTTCGATTTCCGTCCCTTCGGAGAGAGAAAGCCCTTGACGAATTTTGTATATCCCGTCTGGTAAAGTGGCAGAGCGAGGGAGAAGAAGACGATCACCGTGAACGGAGGCTGCCAGGAAGAGAAGAAATGACGGATTTTCGAAGAATTCCACGGCTGGAAGAATTCAAGGACAAACGGGGAATCCCAGAAGCCCTTTCCGCCGACGAGCATGTCCTTTCCTAAAGGCGCCCCGCCGACCATGCTCGTAGGCAGCGCCAAAGCGAGTCCTATGGTCACTCCGAGAGTAAGGAGGAAGCAGATTCTCCTGTACCGCGTGAACGGCTCTGACATCGTGAAGAGTACGATGAGCCCCATGACCGTCGTCAGGACGGAAATCAGAGTCGACACGTTCGTCTCGTCGATGACAGGCGCCCCGCTAAAATAGTTCGAGACCGAATACATCAGAATCGGAACAAGCACGGATAAGAGAAGGAAGAACCCGTTATAAACGGCCTTCGGATACACGTTGTCCCTGAACGTTCCGCGGATCGGCTCTTTGTTCGATTCGAGGGATAAGAGGAACCCGGCCACCGCGATCGAGGACGCCTGCAGCAGATAGATGTTCTCGACTGTGAACCACATCTGTCCCCTTTTGAAAGGGATCAAGGCGAACGTCATGAAGACGAAAAGCGCCGTCTTCATCAGGAAGAGAATCGAGGAACGCTCGATGTTGTTGACGACCCTTCTTCCCTGATAGACGACTTCCGAAAGGTGCGTGAAATCGTCGTCGAGCAGCACCACGTCGGCGACGTTCTTGGCCGCCTTGCTCGAGGAAGAGAAGGTGATCGAGGCGTCCGCCTTCCTTAAGGCGAGTAAATCGTTCACCCCATCCCCGGTCATGGCGACGCGGTGCCCTTTTTCCTGCAGGGCGGAAACGAGCGCTTCCTTCTGTTCGGGCGAAGTGCGTGCGAAAAGGACGTATTCCTCTGCGAGTTCAGGGATCTTTTGAAGTGGGACGCCCTCTAAGGAAATTCCTTTTTCGCAAGAAGGGACGCCGCTTCTTCTGGCGATTTCCGTCACGGTCTTCAAAGCGTCCCCGGAAATGATTTTCGTCGCGACTCCGTTCTCTTTGAAGAACTTCAAGCTCTCCCCGGCGTTCGCCCTTAAAGTGTCCTTCAAAGCGAAATAAGCCAGGAGATTTCCGTCTTTCACGAAGCAGAGGACACGCTTCCCTTCTTCGGCCCACTTGAAGGCGTCCCCGTCCCGTACGTCATGTAAAAGGAACACCTGAGCGCAGATATAGAGCCTAGTCCCGTCCTTAAGGATCAGTCCGGAATATTTCCGTTTGGAGGAAAATGGAATGATTTCTTCGATGTTTTGAGATTTCTCTTCCCCGTATTTCCGAATCAGGGCCCTCGCCGTCGGGTTCTTCGTGGACGAACCGAGGAGAAGGCGCAGATACTTCGTCGCTTCTTCCTTCGGGACGAAGAATTTCTCCTTCTCGACTTCGAGATTCCCCGTCGTCAGCGTCCCCGTCTTATCAAGACACAGCACGTCGACCCGCGAGAGGTTCTCGAGGGAATACATCTCCTGAATCAGGGTATGTTCCTTCGAAAGGCGCACGATCGAGAGAGCCAAAGAAACGGACGTGATCAGGACGAGCCCCGTCGGAAGGACGCCGACCAAGAACGTCCCGAGCGTGACCATCATCCTTCCCCACGTCGACATGTTATTGAGCGCCATGCCTTCGAAGAAAGGATCCCCGTCCCCGCCGTGCACGGCGACCTTGTAAGAAAGCGTCCCGAGGATGACGAAGAGGATGACGATGAGGAAGATAGACATGAAGCGGATGATTCCGTTGATGTTCCTTAAAAGCTCGGAGCGCCTCTTCTTCATCGCGCGGATCCTGTTCGAAAGTTTCGCCGCGTAAGTCGAATTCCCCACCTTTTCCACCCGCGCGATCCCGCTTCCGAACGTCACGCTCGAACCGGAAAGGAGATTGTCCCCTTTCTTCTTGAAGACGAGGCTGCTTTCCCCGCTCAGAAGAGATTCGTCCGCCCCGACTTCCCCCTCGAGCAGGACCAAGTCCGCCATGACCTGTTCCCCTTCCTTCAGATAGACCAGATCGTCCAGTACGAGCTCGGACGAACGGATTTCCTTCTTCTTTCCGTCCCGCAGGACTTCGACTTTCCCGCCGTTCAGAATCCTCATCCTGTCGAGCGTGTGTTTTCCCCGCCATTCCTCGATGGTGGAAATGAGGACGTTCAAAAGCTGAGGCAGAAGGAAACCGAATTTCGAATACCCGAAATAGCGGTCGATCACGTCCTGGTGTCCGTGCTGAGAAAGATACAGGATGAAAAACAGGAACAGGCCTCCGACCGCGAGCAGGACGAAGTTGAAGAACGTGAAAACGTTCGAGGCGAGAATCCCGAGGTACGTCTTCTCCCCGGTGTATTTCACGGCGTTAACTTCGCCGTTCTTCTTCCTTTCGGCGGCTTCTTCTTCGGATAATCCCGTCTTCAGATCCGGGATTTTCCGGACGCTCTCCCGCTTTTTCCTTTTCATGAGGAATGCTGTTCTTTCACGGGTATTATAATGTTTTTCCCATTTGAAAAGGAGACGGGATTTCTTTCTTCCCGTCTCCTTCAATTCTTCTGGATGAATCAGTCCGCGAGCGTGCCGAACGGATCCCACGGCGGAAGCAGAACCGGCTCTTTTTCAAGCGCCTTCCTTTCCTCTTCCCCGAGGTACTTTTTGCGGATGGCCGCCTGGTAAACGAACGAGCGGAAGAAGCCTTCGTTCATGACGTAGTAGCCTTTCTTCCCGTTGTCGCTTCCCCAGGAGTTCTCAATCTTCCATCTCACCGGTTTTCCGTCCTTGATGTCGACGCCAGTGACGCACATGGCGTGGTTCATCGCGGAGTGGTGGAAATCGAGCATGTCCGCCTTGTCGAATTCGAGGTCGATCCCGAACGGGGTCTTGTAGTCGAATGCGGAATCGTCCCAGATTCCGTCCTCCCTCTCTCTGAAATACGAGACGTCCGAGCCGAACCAGACGATTTCCCCGCCCTCGAGCTGCTTGATCATCAGTTCCTCGAGTCTTTCGTACGGCAGATTCAGATGCGTGATGGGCTTGCCGCCGACGACGTTCCCGACGAGTTCGACGTTATAGGTCTGATAGTATTTCTTGTCCGCAGTCGGCGCGTTGATGAGCGAGACGAATTCGTCGATCTCGTCCCCGACGTATTTTTGAAAGAACGACTTCGGCGTCAGATCCTTCTCGATGTGGTACTTCCCGTCCTTATCGACGTACTCGAAGTCGAACTTTTCCGGCGGAACACCGAACGAATCCGTCAGAAGCGCGTAAATCTTCTTCATATACGAATCCTTCAGGGCCTCGAGTTCGTCTTTCTTCGCTCCTTTTCCGAGTCCCTTGTAGACTTCGGCGGCGAACTGACGCAGGGCCGAATTCCCCAGAAGAGTCGACATCCTGGTCTCGTTGGACTGGCTCGTCTCGCTGAAAGCCGCCTTGGGGACGATGCCGTACTTCTTCACGAGGTCGGCGTACATGTCCCACTGGCCGCCGTCGCCGACGCCGGCCAACAGAAACGCCATCTTCCTTCCGTCCTTCTTCTCGCCTTTGAAGGCCAGATCGATGACGTGCTCCATGTAGTAATTGAACTTCTCGAGCTTGTCGTAGTACGAGATGTAGTTCTGCGAAATCTCGAACTGCGATTCGATGAAGCACTTCTTCGCGATGATTTCGCGTAAGACCGTCGAGGCCGAGAAGATCCAGCAGCGACCCGAGTGCAGCTGGTTGCTGACCGGCAGCGTCTTCAGATCAATCGAGAACGTGAAATCCGTCTCCGCAGACGTATCTAAGCTCCCGACGACTTTGTTAAACGGACTATGCGAGAGCGCGTGGCGCAGGACCGTGTGCTTCTCGGACGAAAGATATTCCTTCTTTTCCTCTTGGAGGACTTCCATTTTGAGTTCTTTCGACATAAATTTCTCCTTTCCTTCGAATGACTCCATTATATCAAGAGAAAGCGGAGAACGGGTGAAATATGTTCGGGGCTTAACAAAAAAGGAGAAGAGCCCATGCTCTTCCCCTTACTCTTCTCATTCGAGCGCGTCGACGATATCCGTCCTCAGATAATCGATTCCGATCTTCTTTTCCGAACTGGTCCAGAGGATCTTCGTGTCCGGCAGAACGGCCAGGGCGTCCTTTTCGGCGGCCGCCCTCTCCTTCTGGTTGATCTTGTCCGTCTTCGTATAGACGATGCGGATTGAAATGCCCTTGTTATAGAACATGTTGATGCAGACCTTGTCCTCGACGGTGATCTTTCTCCGCGAATCGAGGAGGATGTACGCCCGCTTGATCTTCTTCGGACCGAGCGAGAGATAGTCCTCCATCATCTCAGTGAAATCCAGCTTCGAGTCGGAATAATACCCGTATCCCGGCGCGTCGACGAGGTAGAACCTGCCTTCGACGTCAAAGTAGTTCAACATCTGCGTCCTGCCCGGCGTCGACGAGGTCTTCGCCAGGTTGCGGTTGTTGCAGACCGCATTGAGCAAGGTGGATTTCCCGACGTTCGATTTCCCTAAGAAGACGACCTGCTTCCGGTCGGTCAGCAGATCCTTCTTGCTCGGGGCGGATTTAACGAACTGCGTCCTGAACAGGTTGACCATTGCCCGGATCTTTCTTGTCGAGAACGATGGGAGACTTCTGATTTTCCTTCAGGAGCGGGTTCCTCTCGAACGCGATTGGAATGACTTCCTTGACCGAGGAGACTTCGATGATCTTCAGGCCCTTGCGCGCTTCTTCCGGAAGCTCGAGGACGTCCTTGTCGTTTTCCTTCGGAACGCAGATGATCGAGAGGTGTTCGCGCAGAGCCGCCAAGGACTTCTCGCGCAGACCGCCGATCGGCATCGAATTGCCGCGCAGATCCGTCTCGCCGGTCATGCCGACGTCGTTGCGGAGCGGGATGCCCGTCGCCGCGGAAATAATCGCGATGGCAAGCGCCACGCCGGCCGACGGACCGTCTTTCGGGGTCGCGCCTTCCGGAGCGTGGATGTGGAAATCGCGCGTCTTGAAGAAGTCGTTCGGGATGCCGAGCTCCGGAGCAATCGACTTCACGTAGGAGAACGCCGTGCGGGCGGACTCCTCCATGACCTTGCCGAGGTTGCCGGTCAGGATCAGCTGGCCGCTGCCGGCGTAATCGTTGACTTCGATCGGAAGGATTTCCCCGCCGAAGTCCGTGTACGCCAGACCGTTGACGACGCCGACCTGGTCCTTCGAGGAATTCCTCGTGTGCTCGAAGATCGGCTTTCCTAAGAAATGCTCGACCTCCTTGCGCCCGATGTCGATGTGCGAATCCTTCATTTCCTTGCCGGAAGTGAGGACTTCGACCGCGTATTTGCGCATGATGGCGCCGATCTGCCTGCGCAGGTTGCGCACGCCGGCCTCCATCGTATAGTTCTCGATCAGGTAGTCGAGGGCTTCGTCGGTGAAGTTGATTTCGTCCTTATTCAGGCCGTTGGCCTTCAGTTCGAGCGGAATCAGGTGTTCCTTCGCGATGTGGTATTTCTCCATCTTCGTGTAGGTGTTGAGCTCGATGAGTTCGAGACGGTCGAGCAGCGGGGCCGGGATGTCCCGGACGTTGTTCGCCGTGCAGATGAAGAGCACGTTCGAGAGATCGAACGGTTCCTCGAGGTAATTGTCCTGGAAGTGCGCGTTCTGTTCCGGATCGAGGACTTCGAGCAGGGCCGCGGCCGGATCGCCGTGGTAGCCGCCCGAGGTGACCTTGTCGATTTCGTCCAGAAGGATGACCGGGTTATTGACGCCCGCGCGCGAAATCTGGGAGATGATGCGTCCCGGCATCGCGCCGACATAGGTCTTGCGGTGGCCGCGCAGCTCCGCTTCGTCCGATACGCCGCCCAAGGAAATCTTCACGAACTTTCTTCCCAGAGCGCGCGCGATCGAAATCGCCAGCGAAGTCTTGCCGGTTCCCGGAGGTCCGAATAAGCAGAGGATCGGGCTCTTCAAAGAATGGGTGAGGTGTTTGACCGCGAGATATTCCAGGATGCGGTCTTTCTGCTTGGTGAGGCCGTAATGGTCTTCGTCGAGGACCTTTTTGACCTCGGCGAGGTTCTCGTTATCGGCAGTGGAGACGTTCCACGGCATGTTGATGAGCGTGTCGAGGTAAGTCTTGATGACCGCGCCTTCCTGGCTCGCGCCCGGCATTAAAGCGAGGCGCTTCATTTCTAAGGAGACCTTGTCCTTGACGTTCTGCGGGTACTTCCCCGTCTTGTCGTCGATGACGGCCTGATACTTGTCTTCGTCGGACGGTCCGTCGAACGGCTTCAGCTCGTCCTTGATGGCCTTCATCTTCTCGCGCAGGATGAATTCCTTCTGGTTGTCTTCGATGGCCTTTTCGACCTTCGCGTTGATGTTGTTCTCAATCTGCGGGTCGGCCGAAAGCGAATCCATGCTGCGTAAGACAATCTGCAGTCTCGCCTGCGGATCCGAGTTCCTTAAGAGCATCATCTTGACGTTCCGCGGGAAGTTCAGGAAATAGGCGAGGTAGAAGCTCGGCTCGTACTGATTGATCGTCTCCTGGGGCGGAAATGGCGGGAAGCCGGGGACCTTCGAGGAAATCTGCTCGTATTTCTTCTTGATGTCGTCGATGAACGGCTGCAGCATGAAGCGGTCGAGCTGGGTGTCGTTCAGCACTCTTCCGGAACCGAGGATGATGTGCGTCCCGTCCATCAGCTTCGCCGAAGAAATCATCGCCGCCGAAACGGCCTTGAATTCAACCGTGTAGGAAGCCGCGTTCTTCGTGATCGAAGTGACCTGGCAGACCGTGCCGACCGGCTCGATGTAGGACAGAGCGGACTTGATGTCTTTTTCGAGGAAAGCGAAGTCGACGCCCGTCGAGTTCATTAAGAAGTACTGGCCTTCCGAAAGATAATCGAAAAGCTCTTTCCCGTACGCGTCGTACACGCGAACGGTATAGGTCAGGCTCGGGAGACTGACGTCTTTAGAATCTGGGTAAATAGGAATCACGAAATTCTGATCCATATTTTCTCCTCCTTTCACAAGTGACTCATAAGAATCACACGATGTCTTATGAAGCGGAACCCCTGAACGGGGTACACGAGTATATTAGCACTCTGCATTTATGAGTGCTAGATATACGCACGTACTTTTGCAAAGATTTTTTCGCTTCCTGAACCGGGTCCTTACTTGGTATAACACGGATTCTCTTTTCCGCAACCCGATTTGCTTAAAATCTTTCCAAAACGGAAAAAGAAGGCCGCGAAGCCTTCTCTTTTCCGATTTTTCAAAGAACTTTCCAAGCGGACTAGTTGTTCGCGTAGAGGAAGTCGTTGACCTTGCCGGTGAGGATGTCGTCGGCCAGGTTGTCGAAGTAGGCGGCGGCGCTGAAGGAGGAATTCTTCTGCTCTTCGTCCGCAGCGGCCTTCTTCATGTCCTCGTACTGCTCCTTTCCGCCGAATCTCTTCTCGAAGTCTTCTTCGCCGACTTCGATCTTTTCCTTTTCGGCGACCGCGTGAATCAGCGCGTAGCGGATTCCGTCGAGACGGGCCTGCTTCTTCGCGTTGTCGTGGAACTGCTCGGCGGTCTGTCCGACGAGCTCCAGATACTGATCGAGATCCATGCCGTACTGCTTGATCTGGTTCAGGGTCTGGCGTTCGTAGTTCTTGGAGGAAGCTTCGACATAGTTGTCGGAGATGACGATCTTGGCGTCCTTTTCGAGCGCTTCGTAAATCGCGGTGACCTTGTTGGCGCGCGCCGTGGACTTGTTAGAGGATTCGAGCTGTTCGCGAATCTTGGCCTTGAGTTCGTCGACGGTCTTGACCTTGTAGGAAGTCGAAGCGGCGAATTCGTCGTCGATCTTCGGGAGTTCGACCTTCTTGACGCCCTTGACTTCTACCGAGAACTTGGCCTTCTTATTCGCTAAGGAAGCCAGATAGTGCTCCGGGAACGTAATGTCGAGGGTCTTCTTGTCGCCTTCCTTGACGCCGACGAGGCCTTCTTCGAAGCCCGGGACGAACGAATGGGAGCCGAGCGTCAGATCGTAGTCCTTCGCGGAGCCGCCTTCGAATTCCTTCCCGTCGATGTAGCCGGTGAAATCGATGAGGACGTGGTCCCCTTCGGCGGCCGCATCCTTGGACGGAACCAAGTCCGCCTGGTCCTTGGCCAGCTTTTCGATTTCCTTGTTGACGTCTTCGTCGGTGACGGCCTTGAGGTCTTCCTTGATTCCGAGGCCCTTGTCTTCCTTGATTTCGGCCTTCGGGAGGAAGACGAACGTATATAAGAAGTTATAGGCGTTCTTCTTGGCGTCGTTCTTGATGTCCAGCTTCGGCTGGATGTTGGCGACATCCTTGCGGTCCTCGTACCCTTCGAGCAGGGTCGGGAAATCGCGGTTGATCAGCTTGTCGACCATGCCGTTATAGACGTCCTCGTCCTTGATGTAGCGGATCGCGACTTCCTTCGGGGCCTTGCCCTTGCGGAAGCCCTTGACGGTCACCTGATCCAGGAGGTGGTTGATGACCTTGTTGATGACCGGAGTGTAATCTTCCGGAACATAGGTGACGGAGACATTGAGCGTGCCGTCGCCGTTATCGTGAAATACTTTTTCCATTGGTTCTATACCCTTCTAAGCGCACAAAATGCTTATTTATTATATGCATTTCGAATCAAGCAAGCAAGAGACAAAGAGGCGCCCTTCCTACTTCAGTTTCGTCAGGTGCCAGATGTCGCTGTTGTACTGGGCAATCGTGCGGTCGGAAGAAAAATACCCCGACATCGCCGTGTTGATTAAGCTCATTCTTCCCCATCTCGGACGGTCGAGGTAGATCTTGTCGAGTTCGAGCGTGGCGTTGATGTAGGATTCGAGATCCTTCAGGACGAAGAACTCGTCGCCGCGGTTCATAATCTCGTCGAAGATCATGCGGAAGCGGTCCGTGTCGCGGTCGAAGCTGCCGTCGATGAGCGAATCGATGGCGATCTTGGCCGGTTCGTAGGTCTGATAGACCGTCCACGGGTTGTACGTGTGGTTTGCGCGCAGCGCGTCGGCTTCGTCGGCGTGCATGCCGAAGATTTCGATGTTGTCCTTCCCGACGAGGTCGGCAATTTCGACGTTCGCACCGTCGAGAGTGCCTAAGGTCACAGCCCCGTTCATCATGAACTTCATGTTCGAAGTCCCCGAGGCTTCCTTGCCGGCGGTCGAAATCTGCTCGCTGATGTCCGTGGCCGGGATGATGATCTGGGCCGAGGAGACCGCGTAGTTCTCCACGAAGGCGATCTTCATGTACCGATTGACTTCCGGATCGCTGTTCACCCTGTCGGCGACCGCGAGGATCAGTTCGATGATCTTCTTGGCGTAGACGTAGGAAGGAGCGGCCTTCGCGCCAAAGATATAGAGGTGCGGCCGGATGCGGAAGGACGGATCCGACTTCATCCGCTTGTAGAAGTAGATGATGCGGAAGACGTTCATGAGCTGTCTCTTATAGGCGTGCAGACGCTTGATCTGCGCGTCGAAGATGAAGTCCGGGCTCACGTCGAGTCCGTTCTGTTCCTTTAAAAGCTCGATCAGGGCCTGCTTGTTGGACCTCTTGATCTCGTTGAACTTCAATGCGACCGCCTCGTCATCCTTATATTTCAGGAGTTTCTTGAGTTCGTTCTCCGGATCCTGAATCCACTTGTCCCCGATTAAAGAAGTGACATAGGAGGACAGGGCCGGGTTCGAGACGAGGAACCAGCGCCTGTGCGTGATGCCGTTGGTCTTGTTGTTGAACTTCTCCGGATACATCTTGTAGAGGTCACGGAACGTTTCCTTCTCCAGGATCTCGGTGTGCAGCGCGGCGACGCCGTTCACCGAGTGGCAGACGTTGATCGCGAGCTGGCACATGCGGACCATGCCGTCCTTGATGATGATGTCGTTGTCGATTTCCGACTGAGGCACCTTGTCTTGGGCGTACTTGACTAGAAGCCGGCGGTTAATTTCCTCGATGATCATGAAGACGCGCGGGCAGATGGACGAGAGGTAGTTCACCGGCCACTTTTCGAGCGCTTCCGGCATGACCGTGTGGTTCGTGAACGAGAAGCAGCGCTGGCAGATGCTGTAGGCCTTGTCCCAGCTGTAGCCGTGCTCGTCCATGAGCAGGCGCATCATTTCCGGAATGGCCAGGATCGGATGCGTGTCGTTCAGCTGGAAGCAGTAGGCGTCGGGCAGCCCGTCGAGGTTGTCGTGGGTATGGAGATACCCGCGGAGAGTCGACTGCAGGCCGGCCGAGACCAAAAAGTACTGCTGGCGCAGACGCAGGAGCTTGCCCTGTTCGGTCGTGTCGTCCGGATAAAGGCCGTGGGTCAGGTCGCGGACGAACTGGATGTAATCGTTGAAGGAAGTGTTGGCCGGAATGGTCTCCGCGGACGGTTCGGCCGTCCAAAGGCGGAGCGTGTTGCAGACGCCGTTGTGGTATCCGACTAAGCCCATGTCGCAGGGGATGGCGATGACGTTGAGGGCGTTCACCGTCCTCCACTTGTAGTTCCCGTCTTCGTCCTTATACGTCTCGGCGTTGCCGTAGAAGCGGACGACGACCGCGTGTTTCGGTTTGCGGACTTCCCAAACGTTGCCGTTCAAAAGCCACTGGTCCGGCAGTTCCTCCTGACGGCCGTTGCGGATCTTCTGGCGGAAGAAACCGTAGTCGTAGCGGATGCAGTTGCCGTGGCCGGCGTAGCCGAGCGACGCGATCGAGTCCATGAAGCAGGCCGCCAGACGTCCTAGGCCTCCGTTTCCGAGGCCGGCGTCCTGTTCCTGGTCGCAGGTCTTCTTGAAATCGAGGCCCATGTCCTTGAAGGCGTCCTTGACGAGGTCGTAGATTCCTAAGTTCACCATGTTCGCGACGAGCATCTTGCCGATGAGGAATTCCATCGAGAAGTAAATGAGCTGCTTCGCGTTCTTTTCCTTGACGAGCTTCTTGGTTTCCTTCTGCTCGATGGTCATGTAGTCGCGCACCATCGAACCGAGGACGTCG
>CAYUFI010000035.1:0-15451 GCA_964444175.1 uncultured Clostridiaceae bacterium
TGGCCGACGCCAGTCTTTTGAGCATGCTCAGAAGACTATGCCTGTTGAATGTGACACTTCGTCAATTGGTCCTTGACAAACGCTTATCCATTTTTTATGGAACGTTTTTATAATCTCCCTATAAAGAAAAAGCCCGCGGAACTATGAACGGATTCCGCGAACCCTGGGAAAAGGAGAAAAACTTTAGAAAAGCTTATTTGGAAATCTTCCGGTCGCGGGTCAGACGCCTGATTTCGAAGAGAGCGTAGGCCAGCAGGGCGGCGAAGATGACGGCGAACCCAATCCCGAGGACCAAATAGGCCACGTATCCTTCGGTCGCTTTCCCGTAGACGAGGAAGGCGATAAGGAAGCAGACGGCGGACAGGACGATGAAAAGGACGGCGTACCAGATCTTCTTCTTGGCGCCTTTCAGTGCGACCTGTTCAGGCGTCAGATCGAGATTCCTGTCTTTTTTGATTTTCGTTTTCATGTCGTTTCGCCTCCGTAATGGAAGAAAGTAACCGCTTTCTTACGCTTCCATTATACGAAAAAGAACGCCCGGCGGGACCGGAAAATTTTCTTTGAGCGGAATTTAATAGAAAACGGGATAAAACGATATTATTTCTTCTGATTTCTCAGTTCGTCGTACTGTTCGAGCATGTCCATCAGCAAGGCGTATTCCGCCTTGTTCTTGGACACTTCCTCCTCGAGCGCGTCGAGGCGCGAGGAATCCTGGTAGTAGTACGGATCGTTGTATTTCTCTTCGAGTTCCGGAATGAGCTGATCGAGCTTTTCGAGGCGCTCGTAGATCTTGTCCTCGGATAAACGGGGGCGCGGTTTCTTTTCGTGGACGGGGACGTAGGCGGGCTTTTCGGCCTTCTCGCGTTCCTCTTCTTCCCGGTGGTTTTCCTTTAAGATCTCTTCCCTCTTCTCTTCGAGCGCGTCGAGGACCTCGACCTTGAAATCGGAATACCGCCCTTCGTAGACGTAAGCCTTCCCGTCCTCGAAATAGAGCAGGCGAGAACAGACCGAGTCGGCGAAATAACGGTCGTGCGTGACGACCAAAAGCGTTCCCTGATAGTGGTTCAGGGCTTCGATAAACTCTTCCTTGGACATCATGTCGAGGTGGTTCGTCGGTTCGTCGAGGATCAGCAAGCCGTAGTGGTGCAGCGCCATCTCGGCCAGGACCACCCTCATGCGCTCCCCGCCGGAGAGCGTGTCAATCACCTTCTGGTCGTCCTCGTAGGAGAACGCGTACTTTCCGAGGTGGTCGTAGATTTCCTGCTCGGTCATCTGCGGATAGCGTCTCTTGATGTATCCATAGATGGTGTCCGGGGAGGAGAGAGCCATCGTGTCCTGCTTCAGGTAGCCGATTGAAAGGTTCTCCAAGAAGCGGAAGCTTCCGCTTAAAGGCAGGACCTGATGCATCAGGACCTTCAAAAACGTGGTCTTTCCCGAACCGTTCGCCCCCATCACGGCGAGCTTGTCCCCGCCGAAGAGCGTCAGGTTGATGCCGGAGATGAGCGGTTTGTTCTCGTATCCGATGATGAGGTCCTTGATCTCGATTTCCCTTCTTCCCCGGCGCGACGTCCCGTCGAACTCGACCTTCATCTTCGAACGGGTAACGCTCGGCTTATCAATCATGTTCGATTCGAGGCGTGCGAGCTTCTTCTCGCGGTCGTGGGCTCTGGAGGCGAAGCGAGGTTTAGGCATGTAGAACGTGATAAACCACTGCAGCTTCTTGGCTTCTTCCTGCTGCTTCTTGTAGAGTTCGAGCCGCTGCTCGTAGCGCAGCTTCTTCTGCGCGGCGTAATAGTCGTAGTTTCCCTTATATTCCTCGATGTGCTTCTGATCCAGTTCGAGGATGCGCGTCGCCAGGGCGTTGATGAAATACCGGTCGTGCGAAACGAAAAGGAGAGAACCATCGTAGGATTTCAGATAGTCCTCGAGCCATTCGATCGTGTCGATGTCGAGGTGGTTCGTCGGTTCGTCGAGGATCAGCAGATCCGGCTTAATCAGAAGGAGCTTCACGAAGGCGATCTTCATGCGTTCCCCGCCCGAGAACGAGGAGAGGGGACGGGAATAGTCCTCCTTCCTGAACCCGAACTTGAAGAGCATCATGTCGATCTTGTAGGTGTAGTTGTATCCGTCCTGCCGGTTGAATTCGTCCTGGAGCTCGCTATACTGGGCGACGAGGCTCTGGTCGGAAGGATTCTCGAGCATTTTCTTGTTGAGCGATTCGAGCCTCTTTTCAAGCTCGTGAAGCGGGGCGAAGACCGAGTCGATCTCCCCGAAAAGCGTATGCGAAAGGTCCTCGAGGATCTCCTGGGAGAGATACCCGATCTTATACTGTTTAGAAATAACGATCTGGCCTTCGGAAGGCTCTTCCTCGTTCACGATCATCTTGAGGATCGTCGATTTGCCGGTCCCGTTCGGGCCGATGAGGGCGACGCGTTCCTTCTGTTCGATGCGGAAGGAAACCGGCTCAAACAGCTTTTCCCCTTGGAAGATCTTCGTAACGTTCTGCAATGCGATTAAAGACATATGTTGATTCCGCCTACAAGAGTATAGCGGTTTTTCTTAGGATTGACTAGAAAAGCGCCGCACGGAGCGGCGCTTGTAACGGAAATTCCTTCAAAACGGACGGATTTACTCGACGCGGTCGCGGATGACCGGAAGGACTTCTACCGGCTCTTCCCCGATGTGGAAGCGCGAATAGATGTCCTTGGCGATGCGCTCGAAATGCGGGCGGTCCGTATAGAGGGTGGCCAGCGGCTCGCCTTTAGCGACCTTGTCGCCGACCTTCTTCTTGAGGACGATGCCCGAAGCGTAATCGATGATATCGTCTTCCTTCTCGCGTCCGGCCCCGAGCTTCATCGCGTCGATGCCGATTCCGTAGGCCTCGATGTTCGAGATGTAACCCGCCTGGGTCGAGACGATGTCCTTCTGGTAGATCGCCTTCGGGAACTTCTCCGGATCCTCGAGATACGAGACGTCTCCGCCCTGGGCGCCGACCATCTCGCAGAACTTGGTGAACGCGGCTCCGCTCGAGATGACGCTGTGCAGCGTCTTCTTCGCGGATTTCTCGTCCTTAACAAGACCGCTCTGAAGGAGCAAAGTCGTTCCGGACGAATAGCAGATGTTCATGAGGTCGGCCGGGCCTTCCCCGTGCAGGGCGGCGATGGCTTCCTTTACTTCGAGGATGTTGCCGACGGCGCAGCCGAGCGGTTCCTCCATAGAGGAAATCTCCGCGCGGACGTTCTTGCCGAAATATTTGCCGATCTTGACCATCAGGGTCGCGAGCTCCTTAGCCGAAGGAATATCCTTCATGAAGGCCCCATCGCCGAACTTGACGTCGAGCAAAATGCAGTCGGTGCCGGCGGCGAGCTTCTTCGACATGATAGAGGAAGCGATCAGCGCCTGCGAATCGACCGTTCCGGTCACGTCGCGCAGCGCGTATAAGGCGCGGTCCGCCGGATCGAGCGTCTCGGTCTGGCCGATGACGGCGATGCCGTATTTGCGGACCTGCTTCTTGAAATCGTCGATCGAAAGACGAGTCGAAAGTCCCGGGATGGATTCGAGCTTATCGAGCGTCCCGCCCGTGTGGCCGAGTCCGCGCCCGGACATCTTCGCCAGCTTCAGCCCGGAAGCCGCGAGCATCGGTCCGAGGACCAGGGTGACCTTGTCTCCGACGCCGCCGGTCGAATGCTTATCGACCTTGACGCCCGGGATGTCGCTCAGATCCACGAGTTCGCCGCTGTGCAGCATGGCGTCCGTGAGATCGAACGTCTCCTCCTCGGTCATCCCCTTGAAGATGATGGCCATCAGCAGGGCGGACGTCTGGTAATCCGGGATGCTCTTACCGCACACGCCGGAAATCCAGTACGAGATCTCCTGCTTGTTCAGCCGGCCACCTTGTTTCTTCTTCTCGATCAGATCGACCATTCTCATAATCTATCAATTCCCTTTCCAGTTCCGGATAGTCCGGAACGACCCTTTTCGATGGAAAAGGGTGCTTAAAAGCTTCTTAAAAAGAACGGACTATTTTCTAAGATACTCTTATTCGGCCGAAAGGACAACCCAGCGGTCGTTGTCGTTGCCGGTATTGTTGTCGTAGATGCGGACGAACAGCGTGTATTTCCCGGTCTTCCCGCGGAAATAGACCTTGCTCTGCTCGGAGACGAAGTTGTAGACGATGTCCTCCCCTTCGACCGGGCAGACGATGGCGTCCTTCACTTCGAAATCCGCGACGGCTTCCGCCCCGTTCAGGGTGATGCCCGGCCCGAAGATCTGGTTGTAGACTTCCGGGTCCGGAACCTTTCTTCCGTCCCCGTGGACGATCGCCACTTCCTTGCCTTCCGTCAGCTGGAGACGGATGACGTATTCGTCACAATGGTAGACCTCCGAACGCGTCAGATAGAACTGATGGGCCGCGTTGATGCCGCTTCTTCCCACCTTCAGATAATAGTCGCTCGGCTTACCGATCCTACGAATCTCGAGCTGAGTCGAATCTAACTTTCCTGCCATGTCCCGTTCTCCTTTCTTTAGTTTTAGTTTAGCATTGTTTCAAGCATGAAGAAACAGAATCTCATTTTCTAGTATAGAAAATGCCCTCCCCGCATTCTGTTCGTTCCGCTTCTATTCTATAATGGAGACGCTATGAACGACATGTACAGATACCTCTCTTCCTATCTTTCGGAAGGAGAAATCGAAGGCCTCCGAGCGGAAATGGAATCCGGGCGTCCCCCGCACAAGGGGTTCGTCGCGAATCCGGGCAGAGTCAAAAAGGAAGACCTTTTTGCCGCGTTTCCTTCCTTAAAGGAAGACGAGGGGGATCCAGTCCTTTTCCGTTACAATCCCTTAAAAGATTCTCCGGGCAGGACCGTCTTCCACGAAGGCGGGGCCTTCTACATCCTCGACCCGTCCGCCGCGGAAGCGACGCACGTTTTCAAGACCATCGACGAACCCCATCTCGTCCTCGATCTATGCGCCGCGCCGGGCGGAAAGACCGTTTCATACGCTCTGCGCAACCCGAAGTCCCTCATCGTCGCGAACGACATCTCGAAACCGAGGGCGGAGACGCTTTCGAAAAACGTCGAACGCATGGGACTATCTAACACCGTGGTGACATCCTTAGATCCGCACGTCTTCGCGGAGCGTTTTTCCGCTTCCTTCGACCGGATCATCCTGGACGCCCCGTGCTCGGGGACGGGCATGTTCCGCAAGGAAGAAAAGATGAAGGACGACTGGTCGGTCGAAAAGACCGAGGCCCTTCTTCCAATTCAGAAAGATCTTTTGAATCTCGCGTATTCCCTTTTAAAAGAAGGCGGGGAACTCCTCTACATCACCTGCTCGTTCCTCAAAGAAGAGGACGAGGACCAGGTCGCTTCTTTCTTAAAGGAACATCCGGATATGAAGACGGTCCGTCCCGAGCCTTTCAAGGATTCGTACCGCGAAGGGAAGCTGAAGGATTCGGTCCATCTTTTCCCGAACCTTTTCGAAGGGGAAGGACATTTCTTCGCGCTTTTAAGAAAAGACGGCGAGCGCGCCGAGACGGTCTTTCCAAAAGGAAAGGACCCGTTCGACGAAAAACTGGGTCTATATAAGATCCCCTATAACGGGGACACGTACGCCCTGCCGTACGACATGAGGGATCTGATGAACCTCCGTCCTCTCCGCCTCGGGCTCAAATGCACGGATTCGTACGAGTACGCCAAGATTCAAGAGGACCACGCCCTGAGCCATTATTTAAAAGGCGACATAGAGCTTACTCTGGAACAGGCCGAGGCATATTTCCGCGGAGAGGAACTGAATCTCGGTGCGGCCTTAAAAGACGGGACGCACGTCGTCTCGTACCGCGGGGTCTCCTTGGGCTTCGTCCTCAAGAAAGGAAGACGCGTAAGGAACGTCCTTCCCAAAGGACTGAGAAAGAATCTTATCGGGTAAAGTATTATAATGGTTTTCGGCACCAAGACCGGATACCCCGCTCTGTTCAAAGCGGAATCCGGCAAGGAGAAGGAAAATATGGGTTACATCGCTAAAAGGGCACAGACGGGCTTATCCGCCTCGGACATCCTGAAGACGGCCGCGGAAGCAAAGGCCGACCGTCAGAAAGGAAACAAGGTCATCGACGCGTCAATCGGGGTCTTCCTCTACGACGAAAAGAAGTTGGGCGAAGTCGGAGTCGTGAAGGACGCGATTGCCGGACACGTCACCGACGATCTGTCCTATCCGCCGGTGAGCGGGCCGGAATCCTATAAAGTCCAGGTCCAGAAGTGGCTTTTTAAGGACCATTACGAGGAAGTCCGAAACAGATTCCGCATCGCTTTCGGGGCGACCTTAGGCGGGACGGGCGCGATTTGCCTTGCTTTTAACACGTTCCTCGAACGCGGGGACGCGGTTCTTCTCCCTTCGATGATGTGGACGAACTACGTCCAGATTGCCGAAAAGGCCGGGCTTTTTCCGGAGACCTATCCTCTCTTCAATTCCGAAGACGGATTCAACACCGCCGGTCTGAAGGATCAAATCGAAGAGCTCTCCCAGAAACAGAAGAACGTCCTCGTCCTCATCAACGACCCGTGCCAGAATCCGACCGGGTACTGCCTGAAGGACGGAGAATACGGGCCGCTGTTCGACATGCTCGACGAAGAAGGAAAGAAGACCAATCTGACGGTGATTTTCGATATCGCCTACATCGATTACGACGAAAGGAGCCGTTCTTTCCATCCGCTTTTTAGAAGCGCCACGGGGAAGATTCATTCCTTCTTGCCGGCGTTCGCGTTCTCCTGCTCGAAGTCGTTCGGCCTCTACGGCATGCGCTGCGGTGCCTTGTTCGCCTTATGCCCGGACGAAGAGACGGAGAAAGGTCTGATCGGTTCGATCGAGTGCCTGGCCAGAAGCATCTACTCCTGCCCGAACGGGCCGGCCCTTTTAAGCGTCGCGAAGGCGCTCGAGGACGAATCTTCGAGACAGAAGCTCGAGGAAGAGATCTGTTCGAACGAAGCGATCCTGAACAGAAGGGCGAAGCTCATCCGGAAGGAACTGGGCGAAAAAGGAATCGCCTATCTTCCGTTCACGGAAGGTTTCTTCATCACGGTCGTCGTGAAGGATGCGTACAGGACTTCCGAAGAACTCAAAAAGCGGCACATGTACGTGGTCATCCTCGATGCGAACCACATCCGCATCGCCCTGAGCGGACTGAACGAGGAAGAAATCCCGGTGCTGGTCTCGGCCCTGAAGGAGGCGATGTGAAGTATGGGACAGCGTTCGGTTTTCCTCGATTTTTCGAAGGATCTTCTGCAGGAAGAAACGATCGTCTCTTCCCCGGTCTTCGATTCCCTCTGCGCGGATTATCTTTCCTTACTGGCCCAGGAGAATCCCTCCTCCTACCGCGTCTTTTGCGAGACGTTCGGGGAGAACGCTCCGGAAAAGGGTCTGTCTTCGTTTTATAAGAGACTCTTGAAGGACGATTTTTCTTCCGTGCGGAACGAGTACCTCCCTTTATCCAGGGATAAGACGTTCGTCCTCGATTCGATCGACGGGCTCTACGACGTCTGGAGAAAGAAGGAACGTTACGGGATTCTTTCTCGCGAAAAGAAGCCGTGCACGTCCGCAGAATTCATCGACGCGAGCGAGCGTTTCGCCCAGCTCGTCCTGAAGACATTCCGCAAGGCGTACGAGAACGTCCTCGGCGGAGAACAGAACGTCTACCGCCAGCTCCCGTCCGGCCTGAACGCGGGCTTCATCGTCTCGAAGCAGAAGATGGAGAGCCTGCCGAAGGACCTTTCGTTCTTGGCCGATACGGAGACGGTCGACTCGCTCTTAATCCGTCCGCCGTTCATCTGCTCCTCGAAGGACAACACGAGGAAAGGGACGTTCTTTTATCAGGACCTGCGCTTAAAGAAGGACCGTTACGATGCTAAAGACTACCTCTGCGCGGCCATCCGCATCAAGGACAAGGTCGGATACGTGTTCGTGCACAAGGAGTATTTCTCGTTCCTAGTCGCGCTCGGAAACCTGTTCCAGATCGTCTCGTTCGACGAAATCGCAGGGGAAAAGGCGGATTTCATCGTCGTTTTCGGCGCGGACGTCGACGCGAAGAGAACGTATTACTACCAGGACGAAGGAGTCTACGTGGGACTCTGCCCGCTCAACGGGGACATCGCGTACTTCGGATATCTGAAGAAGATTATCCTGACGCTTTATAACCTCGAGATGATCGAGGAGAAGAAGCTTCCGATTCACGGAGCCGGCATGGAGATTACCCTGAAGAACGGAAAGACGTACAATCTCGTTCTCTTAGGCGATTCGGGCGCCGGGAAGTCGGAGACGATGGAGGCCCTGAAGAGGATCGGAAGCGGGGAAATCGTCTCGATCAAGACGATCTTCGACGACATGGGGACCTTCTCGTACCGCGACGGGCAGGTGGTCTGCTCCGGGACGGAGACGGGCGCCTTCGTCCGCCTCGACGACCTGAGCCAGGGCTATTCCCTGCAGTCGGTCGATAGGGCGATCTACATCAATATCGACCGCACGAATTCGCGGGTCGTCATCCCGATCGAGACGTACGAGTTCTCGCGTTCGCTCCACAAGGTGGACATCTTCCTGCTCGCAGACAATTTCACGAAGGAAGAGAGCGGGGTGAAACGCTATACGGATCAGAAGGAAGCTGAAGCGGAATTCATCAAGGGAGAACGGGTCGCCAAGGGGACCACATCCGAAAAAGGAAAGGTCTCGACGTTCTTCGCGAATCCGTTCGGGCCGGTCCAGAAGGAAGAGGAGACGCGCCCTCTCATCGGCAAATACTTCTCCACCCTGTTCGCAGAAGGAGTCTACGTGGGAAGGCTCTATACGAAGCTCGCGCTCGATCCGGTGAACGGACCGGAAATCGGTGCGCAGGGAGTTCTGGAGCTGCTCTCCGCGCTGCAGAAGAAATAGGAACCGAGGGAACCTGACGGAAGGGTTCCCTTTTTGATGAAAAAAATACGGATGACAGGTTTGAATCCCGGGTTTACCATTTAATTAGTACATACTAATAAATGAAGGAAAGGACGCATGAAAAACGAGGGATTCAAGGAAAACACGGTCGAGAAGACGCTCTCTATCCCCTGATGGTGCCGGGCAGTCGCGGCGAAGAAGCTGCCACAGCTCCTTCCGGATTAGTACGCGATAGAGATCCTAGAAGCGATGGGAGAAAAGAAGGCTCCGAGCGTGTTCTACCACCTGCAGTGCGACGCCCTAGCCGGGGCGAAGCGCCAGTACGACTTCAACGTCGAGATTTCGGATGATCTCTCTTCCCATCCGAAAGCGTGTTTCGTCGAGCTCGGGGCGGGGCTTTCCTGTCTAAGAAGACAGAGGAAGAACGAATCGAATCCGTGGTACAGCCTTGACTTAGAAGACGTGATTGCCTGCAGAAACAAGTTCGTTCCGTCCTTGTAGACGGAGACGAACCTAATCTACGACCTGAACGATCCTTCTTAGATGAAGAAGATCCCTTACGATCCGGAAAGCGGAGCAATCTTCCTTTCCGGAGCAAGAAGAAGCCCGAAAATAAAGGACGTCGGTATCCGTCTTTTTTCCTGTTAGATGACAGCAAGGATGCAACAAGATAATGGTTTTCGTCAGATGGCCGGATTTTTCTGTCGGCTTTGTTGCAATCTCTCTGTCAAGTAACATCCGTCTTTTTTCCCGGAAAAGCGTTCAAATATTTATTGACTAGAAAAAGCGCGTTTGCTATTATATTAAAGCGCTCGTCAGAGGAAAAGGATGCTTAGCTCAGTTGGGAGAGCATCGCCTTTACACGGCGGAGGTCATAGGTCCGAGTCCTATAGCATCCACCAGTCTCATCTGATACAGCGTTGACTCATGCCTTTGTGGAAGCTTAGCGAAGTGGCTAAACGCGGCAGACTGTAAATCTGTTCCTTCGGGTTCGGTGGTTCGAATCCACCAGCTTCCACCATTTCTTGGGGCATAGCCAAGCGGTAAGGCATCAGACTTTGACTCTGATATGCGTAGGTTCGATCCCTACTGCCCCAGCCAATTGGCTACAAAAGAAGACCGCCTGATCCGTTAGCTCAGCCGGTAGAGCACTTGACTTTTAATCAAGGGGCCGAGGGTTCAAATCCCTCACGGATCACCATCTCTTGATTAAATAAACCGAGAGAAACGAATGCTTCCGAAAGGAAGCTTTTTTCGTATATTTCAAAGGGATTGGACGGATATTCCGGTAAAGGAAAAGCTCCGGAATTTTCCGGAGCCCGTTTCCCTTTTAAGCGGATGCCGCGGTGATTGCCACGGCCGTTCCGACCGCGGTCGAATTCGTGACCGTCGTGCTCGTGCTGCCGCAGACGATGACGACCTGATGCGTCGCGTCGGCCGGAACCGAATCGATGACGAGGCTCGTATCCGCGGTGGCGCTGACCGTGACGGTGTAGGTGTAGATCTGCGTCGAGGAGTCGTACGAATAGGCGTAGGAGATGACCGTAGCCTTATCCTTGTCCTCGAAGTGGAACGAAAGGATGTCCGTTGCGCTGCCCGCCCAGGTTCCTTCGTCGGTCCTAGCATCTTCGTTATCCGACGGAGCCGCGCTGAATTCGCTCTGATTGGCGACGGATTCGTTCCAGGTGAGGATGATCGTGACGCTGCCGTCGCCTACGAAGGTGACGGTCCCGTCCGAAACGGTGGCGACCGACGTGTTGGAGCTGACCCATTCGGCCGTTCTGACCGTGTATCCGCTCGTGGGTGAAGGTTTCGGCAGATGGACCACGTCCCCGGCCTTGCCGGAAGTGAACGTGTACGTGTCCGTATAGGCGTTTGTTATCGTCTCCGTCCACACGTTGTACGTCTGGGTGATCTCCCGTTCCATCGTGAAATCCGTCGAATGGTCCCCGCTGTAGTCCACGGTCGTCGAATCGACTTTTACGTCGACTCCCGAAGCCTGATAAAGGACTTTCCCCGGCGAACTCGAACAGGTCAGCGTCCCGCCCGATCCGCTTGTCGCGGCGGAGTAACGGAACGTCATGCTGACTTCGGAAGAAGAAGGAGCGATCGAGACGGCCGCGCTCTCTCCTCCGTCCTGGGCGGAGGCCACGGTCGAAGGGACCGAGGAAGCGACGTCGGACGCGAAATCGACGCCCAGCGGATAATTGGCGGAGGTCACGTGCGAGCGGACCTGCTCGTTGACTGTCACGGCGGAGTAATTGGCCGTGCCCGCGCCGATATCGAGGTAAATCAAGTAGGCGCCGGTTCTGCCGGAAACGGAACCCAACGCGTATTCTCCGCTGTTGACCGGGATTTCGAAATAATACAGGGCGTTATCCAGCATCGTCGGCCTCGTGACGTGCGACATATCAAAGACAAGCTTATAGGCGGAATTCGAGGAATACGAATCCGTTTCCCCGCTATAAACATAGACGTACGGGTCGGAAGCGGCCGCCGCTTCTTCGTCCTTAGGTTGATAAATCTTCGAAATCTCCTTGATGGAAGAAATCTTGTTGTCCGAACCGCGTTCAATCTTGTGCAGAGAGAAGAACGTATTGTTGTCCGGGAAATACGTACCGGCGAAGAAATTGATGTAACCCATGCTCTTCAGATGGAAGTCGATGGAATCCTCCGGAACCTCATAATTGTAATAATCGGAATATGTATCGATCGTATTTCCGTTTTCATCCGTCTTCGTAGTCTTTCCATCCACGACTTTGGCGTGGCCGATCGTATCCAGATGGTCCGTCGAAATCTGGGCGTTCATGAAGTGGAGTCCGTAAATGTTACTTTGACCCAAAAGCACATTCTGCAGGCCTTCCCTGGATTTCTTGTAACGCGAGAGATGCAGGTCGCTTCGATAGTCGTTTTTTGTCATGGTTGACCCGAATTTGTTGGTATAGGTACTGCTAATCGTCGTCTTCGAAGAATTGTAGCTGTCTCTGATGAGTGTCCAGTCGTGTCCCTGCGTCGTATCGAAGGTTACGATTTCCGGCGCCGTGCTGGTCGTATAGGTCGAGCCGTTCAATTCGTTCGATTTGAAGGAGGCGCTTAGATTCGACATGGAATACCTGGATACACGGATATCGCCGGCGGTATTACTGTTTGCTCCGGAAACCACGTATCCGGTGTTCGTGTCGGCCGGGCTCGGGTCGGGATCTGAAGATCCGTCCGAGTTGGTCGCCCAGGTCAGAGGGAAATACGTCGCGTTCGTATTGTACGTAGGGTTCTTCGTAGTTCTCGTGACCGTGGGGGATTCCGATTCCTGAAATTCACTGGTATCTGCCGTCAGTGTCGCCGTATATGAGGAATTGAAAGAATAGACATTTTTATAGTAGCGCAACTCGAAAGTATCCCCTCTGGAGCTAGTAGACGTCGCATACCACCCGTTATATCTGTTGTAGACGATGTAATAAGGACGGGAACTATAAGTAGTCTCCATCTTATAGCCCGAATTCATCGTATAATACGAGTAGGAATCGCTTTCTGCCTGGACTGGATAAGAAGAGCTGTAATAGCCGAGATATTTAGACGATCCTGAACTCGTATTCGGATGGAACCGCCTGTACGTACTGTCGAATGTCCAAGTCGTTGCGCTGCTGATATCATTCGTAGATGTCGGGTAATAATCGCTCGACGGTTCGCTCATATAAACGCGTGCAGTCGAATCGTAGATATAGACCTGGTCCGGTATGGTAGTTCCATACGTCCAGCGAGTCAGAGTCTGTGAAACCACCGTTCCTGCGCCAAACGTCCAGAAACCGAGGGAAGAAGAATAATAGAAAGCATATGTCGTCGAATCCGTGTCTGTATAAAAGAGATTCGTAGAATCTGAATCCCAGGTCGTCGTCGAGGCGGTCTGCGAGAACGAATAGCTCGTCCCCGAGGCGTTCATGTAGTATTTCGTTCCGTTGATAAGCGTATAAAGTTTCCCGTTGTCCAGATAGAATTTCGTGCTCGAGTTATAGGAAAAAGTCTGGCCGTTCGAAGTAATCGTCATGCCATACACAGGGGAATAGGTGTTCGTTGTGATGGTGTCAGTATCGTAGGATGTCGTCTGATTTTCGGAATAACCGGAAATATAGATGTAGGAATCTAGATTGGTAGAAGCGCTTGTTAAAGAGGAGTTGGTGTACGTGTACGGCCTTGAAATCGTGAAAGAGGCCACGGTATTTCCGTCGCCGTCTTTGGTGGTAGTTCCTTCATAACGATAATAACGTGTGCCGGTAGAATCGGTATAAATCGTATAAATCGTCTTAATGTTACTTTTCCCCGTCGATTCCGTCGTAGTCGTCCCGTCCGCATGAACCGTAACGGTTTCAGAAGTATTGTAATAAATGTCGGAAGTCGAAGAGCCGTTCGAATAAACGGTGGCTGCGCGCACCTTGTCCAGATTGGTGTACATCGTCTGCATATCGACCGAGGAGTTCCAGCTCGTTCCGCCCTGGCTGGAGTTCGGATTCACGATGACCGGCGTCTTGGCCGTATCGTCCCGCACGTTCATTTTTTTCAAAGCTTTTTCCGTCGCATACCCCACGAGCGAATAATCCGAAAGATTCGAGGTCAGCGAAGTAATCGCGGCCGCCCCTTCTTTAGCCTGAATCGCGGCGTTATTAATCTTGACGCCGGACAGCGTCCCGTTGTCGTATCCGCAGGCCAGACCGACCAAGGTCTTTGAGCTCGTGCTCTTCACGGTCAGGCCGTCCAGCCCGACATCCACGATCTGGTTTGTCGAAGCCTCGTAATTCCCGTCCGCCGGGACGTTGTTATACTGTCCGACGACACCAAAAAACCCGACGATGTTGACTTCGTCCCCGACGGAAGCGACCGTGTACGGTTTGGATTTGTAATCGGAAAGTCCGTTCGAGACGGTCAGGTTCTTGACGGAATGCCCTTTCCCGTCGAAATGTCCGATGAAAGGATATGTTGAGGTTCCGATCGGAGGAAGGGCCGTATAGCCGCTCATATCGACATCGTTGGCCAGTTCAAAATAGACCGTGTCGAGCTCCGGGTCCGTATCGTCCCCGTCCTTGTTGAATTCGCCCATGTACTGCAGCCAGGCGAGGTTATAGAGATGGCGCTGGTTGCTGATGCCGTACGGATGGTCCTTCGCACCCGTCCCGTAGGCGAAATACTTTCCTTCGGTCGTCCCGGTGATGTCCGACCTCTGTTCGAGGACGTCCCTCCCGGTGAACCAAGCCCCGCTGAAAGCAACGGCCGCCAATACGGTCGTTACCAGCGAGATGAAGGGGATGGCCCAGAGCCATTTTTTCGAAAGGGGTGTTTTCATAATCTTGAATGGATCAGATACTCATATTGTAATCGCAATAGAATTCGAGGACATCGTTGGAAATGGTATCGTTCCCGATGTTGAGGGAATAGATGTAGGTGACCGAGTCCGGACAGTACTCGGCTTCGACGGCGACGTATTTAGCCGAAGAGAACGAGCTGTAGTTCGCCGTGTAGGAGGTCGTTCCGTCCGAGGAAGTAGAAGCCATCATCGACTCGAAAGCATCAAATTCCTGGCGGTATCCGCTTTCGCTGTAGTCGTAGCGGGAGTCACTTGTATCGGAGTTGATAGCGTAGAAGCTCGACCAGTCCGTCCAGTAATCCGTCCAGGCGGACGGAGTCTTCCCCGTCGGAGTCAGATAGGACGAGGACGAGGAGCTGAGGTCGAGATAGGAGGTCCCCGAATCATCGGTCACGGTCGCGACGGCCGCGCTTAAGGCCGCCGAACGGAATTCCACGACGGAGCTCAGCGGGTTCGAAGTCTTCTGAATCTGGTTATAGACCGTTCCGTCCGTACCGGTATGCAGATTCGCCAGGGCGTTGATCCAGGCGATGTCGGTGCTCAGAGTGACCGCGACGTCCGTATCGTCGGTGATGATCGCGTCTTCGCGGAACTTGACGACGTAGAGGAGCGTATGGTAAAGCGAGGACAAGGAGAAGTATCCGAAGGTGGAGTCCGAATCGTTATCGTACTTCGGAGCCGTATAAGTGACGCTCGGAGCATCCCCGCGTTCGCCGAACGTGCAGACGAGCAGAGGCGAGGATTCGAACTGGTCGGCGCTGCTGTCCGTCGAGGAGGTGTCGGCTCCGCGGTGGCGGTAGATCGAGACCGATTCGATGAGACCGGTGCTCTTTGCGGTGAAGTTATCGGTGGCGGTATCGGCCGCGCGGATGGAGTTGTACCAGGCGAGGGAACCCAAGAGCAAAGAAAGTACCGAACACATGAGGATCGATATGCACATCAGGATGTACCGGGTTTTTAAAGACTTCGTCATACGCAAGCCAAAGTTCTCCCTCAGATTCCTTATGGCAACTGGCTGCCCCCTAAGACCGTTTCCGGACTTACGGGCCCTTTAGCTTTGCGACATCAGATTACTCTGATTTTGCTTTTTACAAGCTTATTTTAGAAAAAAGACTTAAAAACATGCAAAAGCAGGCCCGCGCAGGGTCCTTTTTAACGAAAGACGAAAATACAAATTTAATA
>CAYUFI010000036.1:0-7034 GCA_964444175.1 uncultured Clostridiaceae bacterium
GACAAGATCGTCGATCCGGTCCACTGCATCTACGTGGACGACGTCCATCCGTACAAGCAGAGAAAGGTCCGCATCCTCAACGGCTCGCACACTTCCCTTGTTCCGGTCGCGTATCTCTCCGGACATAACGAAGTCCGCGAATCCCTGCTCGATCCGGTCATCGAGAAGTTCTTAAAGGAAGAACAGGCCGAGGAAATCGTCCCGACCGTCCACGTCAAGGACGTCGAGAAGTTCGCGCACGACGTGTTCGACCGCTTCATGAACCCGTACGTCCATCACGCGCTGATGTCGATTGCTTTGAACTCCATCCCGAAGTTCAAGGAAAGAGATCTGCCGACGCTCTTAGATTCCTATAAGGTCAACGGGAAGCTCCCGAAGAGACTCGTGTTCTCCTTAGCTTCCTTGATCAAGTTCTACGACGGCAAGAGAGTCGTGAACGGCAAGGAAGAAGAAATCAAGTTACAGGACAATCCGGACTACATCGCCTTCATGAAGGCGGCGTGGGACGCTTACCGCGCGGATAAGGACGTTCATGCCCTCGCGCACAAGGTCTTATCCAAGACCGAATTCTGGGGTCAGGATCTTTCGAAGGTCGAAGGCCTCGAGGAACTCGTCGCCAAGGATCTGGCTTTGATCGAATCCGTTCCGACGTTCGAAGACGCCGTCAAGGAGATCAACCGCTGATATGGCGAAGGACGTACTCCTGATTGAAGAGAACGACGATGTCCTCGTCGCTCTCCATCCGCTGAAGAAAGGCGAAGTCGTCGAAGGGATCACCCTGCTCGACGATATTCCCCAGGCCCATAAGATCGCCCGGCACGACATGCAGAAAGGGCACGTCCTTTTGAAGTACGGTTACCCGATCGGCATCCTCACCAAGGACGTCAAGAAGGGCCAGTGGATCCATACCCACAATCTGAAGACGGGCCTGAACGAGACCCCGACGTATTCGTATCATAAGCAGGGCATCGCCCACGCCGCCCCGTCGAAACGCACCTTCCAGGGGTACGTCCGCAAGGACGGCAGGGTCGGTATCCGCAACGACCTGTATCTTCTTCCGACCGTCGGCTGCGTCAACATGAACATCGCCCTGATGAAGCGCGAGTTCGTCAAGAAGCACCCGGAGATGGAAGGAAGAGTCAAGCTCATCCAGCATCCGTACGGCTGCTCGCAGCTAGGCGACGATTTGGACGTCACCCGCTTCATCCTGCACGGACTCGCGAACAACCCGAACTGCGGCGGTCTGCTCGTCGTGGGACTCGGCTGCGAGAACAACCGCCTCTCGATCTTCATGGACAATCTCCGCGTCAGCGACATGTCCCGCGTCCGTTCGTTCAACTGCCAGGACGTCGAAGACGAAGTCGGATACGGCGTTAAGAAGATGGAAGAGCTCTACGCACTCATGCAGCAGGATGTCCGCACCGAATGCGGGCTCGATAAGCTCCGTTTAGGCGTCAAATGCGGCGGTTCGGACGGTTTCTCCGGACTGACGGCGAATCCGCTCCTCGGCAAGGTCGGGGAAGTGATCGGCGCTTCCAACGGCACGGTCGGGCTGACCGAGGTTCCGGAGATGTTCGGAGCCGAGCAGCTCTTGATGAACCGCGCCAAAGATGAGAAGACATACGAGAAGATCGTCCGCCTCATCGAGAATTTCAAGGCCTACTACGCGAAGAACGGGCAGGTCTGCTACGAGAACCCGTCGCCGGGCAACAAGGACGGCGGCATCACGACCCTCGAGGAAAAGTCCCTCGGCTGCGTCCAGAAGGGCGGCCACATGGAAGTGGTCGACTGCCTGGATTACGGCGAGGAGATTATGACCCCTGGTCTGAACCTCTTAAACGGTCCGGGCAACGACATCGTCGCTTCGACGAATCTCGCCGCCGCGGGCTGCACCCTAATCTGCTTCACGACCGGGCGCGGTACCCCGTACGGCTCGATCGTCCCGACGCTGAAGCTGGCGACGAACCACGTCCTAGCTTCTAAGAAAGCGAACTGGATCGATTTCGACGCCCAGGTCGTCTTCGAGGAAGGATTCGACAAGGCCCGCGAGCAGCTGCTCGATCTCATCGTGAGGACCGCTTCGGGCGAACTCTCGAAGGCCGAGAAGAACGGCAACGAGCAGATCGCGATCTTCAAGCAGGGCGTGACGCTCTGATTTCCGGTTTCTATCATCCCGAAGAATATAAATATAAAGGATAAAGGAGAAAAATATGAAAAAGTTTCTAGGAGACGACTTCCTTCTCTCGAACGAAGTGAGCAAGGACCTGTTCGAAAACCACGCGAAGAAGATGCCGATTTTCGACTATCACTGCCATCTGGTTCCGAAAGAAATCTACGAGGACAAGCAGTTCCCGTCCATCACCGAGATCTGGCTCGGCTCGAACCACTACGGCGACCACTACAAGTGGAGACTGCTCCGCGAATACGGGGTCGACGAGAGCTACATCACCGGCAACCGTTCCGAGCGCGAACGTTTCGACAAATTCGCCGAGGTCATGCCGTACATGGCGGGCAACCCGGTCTACCAGTGGACGCACCTCGAGCTGAAGAGATACTTCGGCATCGACAAGCTCCTCTGTCCGGAGAACGCCGACTACATCTGGAACGAAACGAACCGGATGCTGCCGGAGCTGACCACCCACAAGATCCTTGAGAAGTTCAACGTCGACACGGTCTTCACCACCGACGATCCGGTCGACGATCTGCACTACCACGAACTGATGGCCAAGGACAAGACGCTGAAGACGCACGTCTATCCGGCCTGGCGTCCGGACAAGGCGATCAACGTCGAACGCGACACGTTCGTCCCATGGATCAAACAGCTCGAACAGGTCAGCGGACACGGCATCTCCTCGCTGAACGAGATGCTCGAAGCCCTCGACGAACGCCTGCAGTTCTTCGTCGACCACGGCTGCACCGCCGCCGACCACGCCCTCGACGTCGTCCACTACCGCAAGGGAACGACCTACGAAGAGGCGAACGCGGTGTTCTTAAAAGGACTCGCGCGCGAACCGATCTCCTTCGAAGAGGAAGACATGTACAAAGGGTACGTCCTCGTCCATCTGGGCAAGCAGTACCATAAGTATGGCATGGCGCAGCAGTACCACATCGGCGCTTTGCGCAACAACTCGACGAGAATGTACGCGCTCTTAGGAGCTGATACGGGCTTCGACGCGGTCGAGGACCAGCCGTTCGCCGAAAAGCTTTCGGGCTTACTCGACGAGCTCGACTATTCGGACGAGCTTCCGAAGACGATCCTCTACTCGCTGAACGACCGCGACTATCCGACGCTCGTCACCCTGATGAACTGCTATCAGAAGGGCGGCATCCGCGGGAAGATCCAGCTCGGCACCGCGTGGTGGTTCCAGGATCACTACGAAGGCATGAAGAAACAGTTCGACTACCTCGCCGCGGACGGACTGCTCTCCTGCTTCGTCGGAATGCTGACCGATTCCCGTTCGTTCCTCTCCTATCCGCGCCACGAGTATTTCCGCCGCCAATTCTGCGACTATCTCGGAAAACTGGTCGAGGAAGGCAAGTATCCGGACGAACGCAAGGTGCTCGGACAGATTGTCGAAGACGTCTCGTTCAATAACGCCAAGCGTTATTTCTCCCGTCCGTAATCCGGATTCGAAGAATCAAAAGGCCGCTCCGCATAGATCCGGGGCGGCTTTTTTCGTCCCTTTCTTTCCTTTACAATGGGAAAAGAAAGAAGGAACGAATGTATGAAAGTCGCCGTCTATCCGATCCAATCGAGCCTCGTGTACAGGGATACGGTCGAAAAGGAAAGCAAAAATCTGATGGAAAGCCTTGAAAGACTCACTTCGTATGAGTTCGGGGTCGTATCGGATTTGAAAGATTTGAAGAACGCGGATCTTCCTTTGATCCTGGTCCAGTCGGGAGGAAGCGAAGGGATCTTCAAGGAAGAAATTTATCCGTATTTCGAAGGGCCTTACTATTTGCTGACGTACGGCAATTCGAATTCCCTGGCTGCGTCTTTAGAAATCCTTTCCTTCTTGCGCGAGGAACATAAGAAAGGGGAAGTCCTGCACGGGGAGGATTCCTATATCGCCAAGAGGATCGCGTATCTGGGCTCGTTCAAAAAGGAAGAGAAGCCGGGCAGGCTCGGCGTGTTCGGAAAGCCGTCCGACTGGCTGATTTCTTCGGACGTGGATTATAAGAAGGCAAGGGAGATCTTCCATATCGATCTAATCGATGTCAGGGAGGAAGGAATCGTCCAGGCAATCGAAAGTTATAGGAATTCCCCGGTCGAAAGGAAATTCGAATCGGAGTTCGATCCGAAGGAAATCCAGAAGGCGTACTCGATCTATCGCGCGATGGATTCGCTCGTCGGAAAATACAGGCTCGACGGATATACGCTGCGCTGCTTCGACATCCTGAAGAAGTTTCCTATGTCCGCCTGCCTCGCTCTGGCCCTCGACAACGAGAAGAGCGTCATCGCGTCCTGCGAAGGGGACGTGCCGGCGATGATCACGGCGTATACCGTCTTAAAAGTCCTCGGGCTCCATTCGTTCCAGGCGAATCCCCAGCGGATCGACGCGGAAAAGAACCGGGTCGGATTCGCGCACTGCACCCTCCCGCTCGACATGGCGGAATCGTATCATTTCGACACGCATTTCGAAAGCGGAATCGGATTGGGGATCCACGGGGAAATGAAAAAAGGGGACGGGACGGTCGTCAAGGTTTCCTCTTCGCTGGAGGAATTCTACGTTTCGGAAGGGACGATCCTCGAAAATGAGTCGAGAAGGGACCGCTGCCGGACGCAAATCGTGATCAAACTCGATTCCGACGCTTCGTATTTCCTGACTTCTCCGTTAGGGAATCACCATCTGATCGTCTACGGACGGCATGAAAAGGAGCTCTGCGCCTATTACCGTTCGCTCGGATTACGGAGAGTGATCTGACCGCCTGATTTATTTCAGATTCCGGATTTCTTCCGAGATCTTTTCGGCGAGTCTTCCGATATGGATCCCGTCGACGAGGCGGTGGTTCACTTCGACGCTGAATCCGAGGATTTTCTTTTCTCCTTCCTGAACGTATTTTCCCCAGGAGATGCGCGGGGAGGAATCGTCGGGATCGAGGTCCCTTTCGTTGGTTAAGCCGGTCAAATCGACCCAGGGAAGGCAGGAGAAGAAGATCCATCCTTCGTTCTTTTCGTTTGCAGGATCGCTGGCGAAAAGCGACGTCTGATGCACGGATATTTCCTTGGCTTCCTTGCAGAATTCTTCGAGGGTCCAATCTTTAAACGGAACATCGATGATCCGAAACGCTTCCGAACCTTTCTTTAAATCGCAGAAAGAAGGGGAACGCCGTTCCAGTTCGTACGGTTTCCCGCCGACGATCGTCATACGGAACTCCGGAATCTGGTTCAGCGCTTCCGTCACGAGATAGATCAGAGAGTAATAGAAAGAAATCCCTCGCTCATGGGTATATTCGTAAAGCTCCGTGACGTCTAGCCGGAACGTGACGGAATAAAAGGGAAAGGAAAGCTTCGACATATATTCGTAGATTTCCCTCCGTTCCCATTGTGAGAGATTGACTTCTTTCATAGCGGATTCTCCTTTTCCCGAGTTCAAGTTTTCTAAATTCCTCTGGCGACGTCCTTCAGATACGCGAAGCTCTTCTCGATGTGTTCCGGACCGACGCCTTCGAAGACGCAGTAGGCGTCCGGGCAGTATTTTTTGATTTCGGAGAACATGTACTCGAAATGGAAGTCCCCTTCGCCCGGAGCGAGCTGGACGAGCTTCCCACCGATGACTTTCGCGTCCTTGAGGTGGATGATCTTCACTTCGTTCCCGAAGGTGCTGAGCGCCTCGTGGAAGATTTCGTCCCGCCGGGCGAAGTTTTCGACGCACAGGTCGTTATAGAGATCCATGACGATGTGGACGTTCTTCGAATGGAGCTCGTCGTAGAGCCTTTTCAGAACGGACGGCTTGTACATGACGTGCCCGTACGCGCCTTCGATGACCATCTGCGCCCCGATTTTTTCGGCGCGGTCCTTCAGTTCTACGAAGACGGCCTTGCTTTCCTGATATCCTTCCTCGGTCTGGTTCTTAGGGACGTAGATCCAGGGGGAACCGTTGTACGAGCCGGTCTCGCTGCCGACGTAGTCCGCCCCGATCTCTTTCTCGATGCCGAGCAGGGAAAGGAAGTTCTCCTTTCCTTTAACGACTTCCTCGTGATTCGGATGGACCGGGTTGAAATACCCTCCGAGCATGGCGATGTGCATGCCGTGATCCTCGACGGCTTTTTTGATCCGCAGGACGTTCTCCTCCCCGTACGAGCGGTCTTTCAATGCCTTGTTGATGACGAGCTGAAGATTGTTGATCCCGATCTTTTCGATCGCGTCGGTCAGTTCCTCTATCGTCGTGTTTTACAAAATGTCGTGCGCGCCAATTCCCCAACGTACTTCCATGTATTACGTCATCCTTATACTTAGGAAACTATCTATAATCATGATAGAGATTCTTTCATCCATCGTTTATGCACACTTACCAAGAATGTTCTTCCGCCCCCGTCTTGCAAGCTCAGGATTTCTCAGACGCGTTAAGGATCTGCTCGGAAATCCGCCGAGGCGGGGATTCCTCGTTCCGGAAGATCCGGATCGCAAGTTCCGTGATCAAAGGGAACTACGTCTTCCCGTACTCGGATTTCTGCCTCGAGTTTCAAAAAGGGAACCTTTTGACTTCCTCGCATTCGGGAAACGAATACGACGAGGAACTCCTTTCGACGAGAACGACCTGGCACACGGCGACTCTGACCGTTTGGGGAGATGAGAACGTCTTTCTCGGGATGAACGTCGAGAACGCCGCGGGGAATCCGAAGGAAAACGGGACGTCGGTGGCTTTAAGCGTCTTTGGGGATCAGAACCTGTTTGTCAAATGCGGCATCGCCTCGACCCAGGACACGCTGTTTCTGGGCCCGCTGCCGGACGATCTGGCCAAACGCTACGTCGGTTTTTTGCCGAAGGAAGAGACGGACATCCAGGGGAACCTAAGGAACTATTTCATGAA
>CAYUFI010000036.1:7090-12713 GCA_964444175.1 uncultured Clostridiaceae bacterium
GGGCTCGGTCGATTTCGTCTTCGGGGCCGGGCAGGGGCTGTTCCATAACTGCCTGTTCGAATCGGTCTATGACGGAAGGGACACGGACAATTACGTCTGCGCCCCGGCGCATTCCTTGAAGGACGACTTCGGGTTCTGCTTCGTGGACTGCTCGTTCGTTTCGAAAATCGCGGAAGAGAAGACGTATCTCGCCCGTCCCTGGAGGGATTTCGGGAAAGCCTGCTTCATCAACTGCACCTACGGGGAACATATTAAAAGGGAAGGCTTCTGCGACTGGTCGAAGGATTCCCAGAGGAAGAGGACGTGCCGTTTCGAGGAATATCCGCTCGAAAAGGGCAGGGTCGGCTGGGTCTACAATGACCGCGAAAGCAAAAAAATCCTCGACCGGTACCTGGAAGAAGTCCGGAAAATCTGACCCGGAAATGTTGTTCTTAGCGCACAACAGACGCCCCGGCTTGTTGCATACAAGGGCGCGGATTCGCTTATAATAAGAAAGAAGCAGATAACGGCTCTTATTTGCTGTTGAAAGAAAAAAAGAAGAGGTGCATTTTATGAAGAAAAGATTCCTTGGATTGTGTCTGGCTTCGGTTCTGTTGGCGGGAGGACTGGCTTCTTGCTCGGGAAGCAACCAGACGGGCACGGGATATTTCTACAATCCGAACGCCTTGATGAAGACCGGGGAATCCGGTACCAAGGTTCCGACCACCGATTCGAACACTCTGGTGACAGTCCGCGCGGAAGTGACGGCGAACGGCGGAAAAGCGGCTTCGGTCAGCTTCGACGCGGTCGAAATGCCTCTTCTCTGGTCGCAGCTCAAAGAAGCGAAGGACGGGGTTACGACCACCCTGACTTTCGGCAGTAACACCTATTATCCGGCGAATTACATCTCCGTAGGAGGAATGGTCTTCCAGTTGGAGTTCGATGAATTATCCGGATCCACGGAAGACAATCTAACCGGTTACGGTTATTTCGCACTCGATACGACGAAGTTCGCGGGCGAGGATCGTTCACTCGAATCCTACATCGGCAGAAGCAGCGACACCGGCAAATGGTATTACGATTTAATGAAGGAAGGGGACTTTAAGGTCCTGACTTCTAAGGACGGGACGGAAGCGGACGCTTCTTTGCTGAAGTCCTCCCATCATTTTCTGAAAGACGACGGGTATGACGGAATCGTCGATAAGAAGATCTGGAAGAGCAACACGGACGCTCTTGCGAACTTCTTCGTCACGGCTTTCCCGGTCATCTATCCGGTTTCCGGAGCCGACGAAGCCAAGAAGGCGATTCTCGCCCAGTCTGGCAGCGACTACACAGTCCATGTCGAATGGACCCGTACCGTCGACGGGACGAGCACGGTTTACACGGATTTCGACAATACGGTCCTTACGGGCGTCAAGTTTGAATCCCTGGATGTCCTGCGCTCGTATTACCGCGCGGCGAACGCTGCGTTCGCTTCGGTCGAGCGTTCTTCCTACTCGCTGTTCTAAATCCTTGGATCAATATCCGGGGCGGGGGAGATTGTATTCTCCTCCGCCTTTTTCTAAAATGTTCGTGCTATGAACAAGAAATATCTTTTACCCGTTCTTCTGCTCGCGCTCGTCCTCTCTTCCTGCAACGAAGATTCTTCTTCCGCCGCGGTTCCCGTTACGAAAGACGATGTTTTGAAAGTGGAAGAGGGCGTCCCTTCCTCTTTGTCCGGCTCGGTTCTGGCGCAGGAAACGAAGGTTAAGGCGAACGGAAAAGTGACCAAGGATTACGGCAATACTTATAAGGAACGGTGGGCCCCGATTTCGTATACGGGGGAAGACCCATACGAAGGAGTCGAGTTCGCGCACAGGACTTACGCCAACGATACGGCCGGATCCTACGAGGACGCTGTCACGGACTACACGTACCACACCAGGACGGGGAAGTACTACAAAGTGACTTCGAGGCTGATCAGCGGATATTCGGACGGGAAGGACCCCGTCAGCGCGGATTCGAACCGGGAAGAGTACGAGAAAGCAAAATCTTCTTCCTTATCCTTCTATCGGGAAGCGTACACGTATTATTCGGAAGCGTACGCGTTGCTTGATTATTTGAAGGGAAGCGCGGTTTCCTACGAGGAAAAGGACCGGACGATCAGGCTTTCGCGCAGGCTCGTTTCCGATCTCGTGTATTACATGGTCACGGACTCGTATTCGACGAATCCGGCTTTGACCTATACGTACACGCTCAGTTTTTACGAGGCGGACGGCCGGAACGCGCTGCTCTATGCTTCGAAGACTAAGGAATTTTTCTTCGCTTCGGAAGGCCGGATCGAGACCTCTTTGCGCTCGTATTCCTTTACATACTAAGCATTTTGTGCCCTTGTAAATTGTTTCTTATTTACAAAAGGCCTGAAAAATGAACATGTATACAATATCGTTACATTCTATTAAAATCGGCTTTGCGAAAGGAATTTTTTGACATTTGAAGCGCTTTTAAAATGTTTCAGAAATGAAAACAAAATAAATGTTGTATACAAACGACGTTGCAAAATGAAAGCGTTTAAACTAAGATTAGTTCTGTAAAGGAGACGGGCTTAAGACGATTGACCGGACCTCTTCTTTCCCTGTGGTATGAGTAAAAGACAGTTTGAAGCGCTGGACCTGTTGTTCTTCTCTGTAATCGGGGCCGGGCTCGACGTCGCCATCGCCTGGGGATTCGGTCACTTCAGTTCCCTTTATTCCGTATCCTTCGCCACCGTGCTCGCGTTGATTGCGATGGTACGCTGGGGTTTCCCGGGCGTGCTGGTCGCCGTCGTCAGCGGGGGAGCGCGGGCGCTCTACGATTCGCTCACCGGTTCGAGCGTCAGTCTGAACTGGATTCTGGCGAATACGGTCGGGTACCTGATGCTTCTGATTGATCTGCTCTATTTCCTGAAACCTGGGAAGAAGGCGGTCGAGACGAACACGGGGTTCGCGATTCTCTACGTCGTCAGCGGATTCCTGCTGGCGGCCGTCGGGAAAACTCTCTGCTATGCCGGGAGCGCGGACTTCCTCATCTATCTGCAGCTGTTCCTCTTGTACGACCTGCTGAACATGGTGATCGGAATCGGTGTGTTCCTGATGGCGAGGAAACAGAGGGATCTGGTGACGGACATGAACGAGTACCTCGTCAAGATCCACACGCAGAGTCCGGAAGCGGTCCTGCGCGAAAAGATCCGTTCCGAGAAAGACGAGTATTCGGCTTTGGAGGAGATGGCGGACAAGGACGAGGTATCGGACATCGCGCTGCTCGACGGCGGGATGGTTACGAACGACGAGCTGGCCGAACAGGAAGCGGTCCGCAAAAAATTGGAAGGAAATTCTTCCTCGTTCTACGAACAGGAACGGGAGAAGGGTTCTCAGCATAAAGACGAAAAGAAATCCGGGAGGAAATTCTAAATGGTTCGAGCGAAAGAAAGAGACGTTGAAGACATCGAACGGGCTTACTGGAAACGCCAGGGCCGTTCCATGCTGAAAGACTGGCGCTTGTATCTGATGCTGGTGCCGCTGTTCTTCTTCCTCATCTGCTGGAAGTACCTGCCGATCGCCTCGTTAGTCATGTCGTTCAAGAACTACACGTCCGCTGACGGCGGAGATGTCTGGGGCTCGGTCAACGTGGGTCTACAGTGGTTCATCGACCTGCTTACCGGAACGAGAGCTTCCGATTTCTGGAAAGCCTTCCGTAACACGTTCGTCCTTTCGTTCTACGGACTCTGCTTCGGCTTCCCGGTCCCGATCATCCTCGCCCTTCTTTTCTCCGAAGTTAAGATTACCTGGTACAGAGCGACCCTTCAGGTCCTCTCCTATTTGCCGCACTTCGTCTCGACGGTCGTCGTCTCGTCCATCGTCACGATGCTTTTAAGAAAAGGCAACGCCGAAATGCAGCTAGCCTCCGGTCCTCTTGCCAGCGCCCTCGAAAAGATGGGCTGGGTCACGACTGATATCGTCTACGATCCGAAATGTTTCCGTGCCGTCTATCAGCTGTCGGGCATCTGGTCCGACGCCGGCTACGGCTCCATCGTCTATTTTGCCGCGGTCTTAGCGATTTCGCCGACCAACTACGAAGCCGCGCAGATCGACGGCGCGACCAAGATGCAGCAGGTCCGCTACGTCACGATTCCGGGCATGGTCTCGACGCTTGTCATCATGCTCATCCTGAGAATCGGCTCGCTGTTCAACATCGGTTACGAAAAGGTCATTCTTTTGAACCCGAAAGGCACCGACTCGGGTACTTCGCCGAACAACCTCTGGGAAACCGGCCAGCTGATTTCGACCTACGTCTACTATAAGTCCAGCATGGGCGGCGGAACGATGTCGGCTTCGGAAGGCGCCGCGGCGGATATGTTCAACTCGCTGCTCGCCATGATCCTGGTCATCGGTTCGAACAAGATTTCGAGACGTGTCTCCGATACGTCGCTGTATTAAACGGAAGGAGAAGGAAATATGTCTGAAAACAAACCGGTTTCCGCCGAAACCAAATCGACTCATCTCTCTTCCGGCCAGCGCCAGCTGACGAAGAAGGAGCAGAGGAACCTGAACACGAACCACAAGGGGATGTTCGAAAGAATGTCCGCTTCGGAAATCGTCTTCAAGATCATCTCTTACGTCTTGCTGACTTTATTCGCCCTCATCTGCTTATATCCGTTCGTCTTCTCGATTTCAGCCTCCATGACGAGCCCGGATTCGCTGATCGATGGCACGATGGTCCTCTTCCCGGTCGGATTCCAGTTCGACGCGATTGTGGACGTTGTCCTCAACAAGAGTTTCTGGATGATGTATTCGAACACGCTGTTCGTTACGCTGTTCGGTACGGTCTACATGATGATTATCACGATTCTCGCGGCGTTTGCTCTCGCCAAGACCAATCTCTTCGGAAACAAGGTCTTCAACTTCTTATTGGTCTTCACGATGTGGTTCTCCGCCGGTATGATTCCGACCAAGCTGAACTACGACGCGACCAAGCAGATCTTCTCCCAGATCGGCATCGTCGATACGAAGTGGGTCATCGTCCTCGCCATGGGCTCGAGCGCGTTCAACATCATCATTATGAGAAACGCGTTCCAGGGCGTCCCGAAGGAAATCGAGGAAGCGGCCGTCGTCGACGGCGCAAACAACAACCAGATTCTCTGGAAGGTCTTCGTCCCGATGTCCAAGGCTTCCGTCGCCACCGTCGCCCTGTTCTACGGCGTCTCGAGATGGAACGGTTACTTCTGGGCGAAACAGGAAGCCGATTCCCACTATGATATTCCGCTGCAGGTCTATATCCGCAACTGGATTGAGGAACAGAATACATCCGATACGTACGTTACCTGGTACAATACGCACTCGTACGCTCCGGATTCCTACATGTACGCCATGATCGTCATGGCCATCATCCCGATCCTGATCATCTATCCGTTCATTCAGAAATACTTCGCGGCCGGCGTCAATCTCGGCGGTGTCAAGGAGTAATCTTGTATCCGTCATCCGTTCTTCCTATCGGTTAAAATCCCTCTGACAGGGGACTTTAATATAAAAAAGCGCTTATCTTAAAGAAAGGAGAAAAACATGAAATTTAAGAAAAGCATGATTTGTGTCTTAGGTGTTGCGACCTTGGCGATGCCTATTTTCGCCGC
>CAYUFI010000036.1:12813-15280 GCA_964444175.1 uncultured Clostridiaceae bacterium
AAGCCGGTCTGGAAGGCCGTCCAGAAGAATCTGAACTTCACGATCAACGATGTCACGGAAACTTCGCAGGATTCCATTCAGAAAAAGTTCAAGGTCGAAACGGCTGCCGGCTTCAAGAAAGACGGCGAACTCATCAACATCGCGCAGGGCAACTCTTCGGACATCATGGCCGAAGGTACCACCAACCACACCATTCTCGATCTCTCGAAGTACCTCGACAAGCTTCCGAATTTCTACAACTTCCTGAAGAATAACCCAATCGTCGCGAAACAGATTGTCGACTCCTCGGGCGCTATGTACTATGCTCCGTACTTCGACGGCTTCGACGACCTCGAAAGAACCCTTTTGATGAGGAAGGGCTGGGTCGAGAAGCTCCTCGACGGCGAATATGTCGAAGCCACTTATAACACTGACGTCAAGATCGACTCCAAGTACAACCGTTTCAACGCGGAAGCGGTCGATCAGGATGTCACTTATTATGATGCGGCTACCAAGGCTGCGGCTACCGGCCATAAGAAATACACCGCCGGCAACGATGTCATCACCCTTCAGAACGCGTTAGCGAACAAGACGGGCGCCGCTCTGGTCAAGACCTTACGTGACTATATCGATGCCACGTACAAGAAGGCTGACGGAACCACCTTATACGGCAACAAGAGATCCGAACTCTTCTTATCCGGTAAGGCCTGCTACAATATCGACGAACTCGTCGCTCTGTACCGCTGCGTCAAGGCCAACGGCTCTCTGCTCTCCGGTCACCCCGGTACAGTGGTCATCCCGCTGATTCCGAGACAGTTCACCAACGACCGTACGGCCATGCTCCGTATGTTTATGCTCTACTTCGGCTGCCGCGGCTTCGCTGCTCCGCTCACCAACTTCTATGTCAACGATAAAGGCGTCCTGAGCGATGTCAGAGACAGCGCTGAAGTCAAGGTCGCTCTTCAGAAGATGCACGAGATGTATCAGGAAGGCCTGATCCTCCAGGATTTCACCTCCAAGACCGCTGACGGTGCCACGGACGGCAACTATTCGACCAACCTCATGCAGAAGTCCGATATCGCCTTCTCCGAATACGACTATGTCCAGACCCAGACGATCATGAACGCCAAGAATGCGAACTTACAGCTCGTTCCGGTCGTTCCTGCTTCCTATGTCTGGGACGGCAGTGCCGAATCGAAGTACACCGACTCTTGGAGAGGCGTCAAACCTCAGGGCTGGTTCATCACCGCGGATACCGCCAAGGATGAAGCCAAGCTCAACAGAGCCCTGTATCTCTTCGATTACTTCTACGGAAAAGAAGGCAACAGACTGATGTCTTACGGACCGGATGCCTGGGTCGACGGCACCACCACCTACATGGGCAAACAGGTTCCGAAGCTCTCCGATGCCTGCTTGAACGAACTCAAGACCTATATGTCCGGCAACTATACCAACTACTACCGTCAGATCTTAGGCGGCACGTTACCGGTCGGTTACGTCAAGGAACAGGGTATGGAATACCAGACCGTCGATGCGACTGCCCGTCCGTATCTTGAAGAAATCGAGAACGCGTTATCTCTCAACGTTATCAAACATCCGGATGCCAAGGTCGGCCACACCGATCACATGCTCGACCAGATGCCGGCGACCGTCTCGCTCACTTCCGGCGAACAGAACACCATTTCTCAGAAGTACTCCACTCTGTCCGAATACTTCGATGATTCGAAGAGCGGAACCCATATCTTCACGACTATTGTCCAGAAAGGATGGGCGGAAGCCGATTCGTCCCATTACACGGATGCCGATGGATTCACGAAGTACATCGTCGATTCGCTGGACGTTGCTGGGTACGATAAGATTTATGCCCGTGCCTACGGCCGTATGGGAATCTAAGCCGAATCCAATTCTGTTCTAGTCTATCCTGTCGATTTCCGATAAGTTCGAACCAGGAAGGAACCTCATACTTCCTTCCTGGTTCATCTGCTGTTATTAATCCGATTTTATTTTTTGGGAGGACATCTTATGGCTGAAAAGGTAGAGCAGTCTCTCGAACCGTCGGTAAAGCCGAACCGTTTCGAGAAGGTCGTTGCCTGGTTTACGAAATTCGAAGGGTACATTTCCCTGATTTTCTTCGCGCTTGTTTTCGTATATGCCATCTGCATGTCGACTCCGCTCGCAAAACTTCTCTATGTCGATAACACCGCCCCGGTCACTCTCTCGGACGGCAGCGAAATGCCCACGCATTATTTTTCGGCGGCTCTCTACAATGTCAGCGGTAAGAACAACAATCTGATGTTAGTCGGTCTCATCGGCTGCCTGATTTCCCTGATGTACAACCTGTTCCGCAACAATCAGCGCCGCATCTATTACGTGACGAATTACGTCATCGAGTTCGTTTTAATCGGTTATCTGATTTTCACTTGCGTCATGATTTCCTATACGGCTTCCTATTTCGGTCAGCAGTACTCGGCGATTGACTTCAAGACGC
>CAYUFI010000037.1:0-11121 GCA_964444175.1 uncultured Clostridiaceae bacterium
TCAAAATCCATAAGAAGAAGTGATGTAGATAGAATTATTCCGGGAATTAACGATATATAAAACTATCAGCCGTTTTCCCCGCTCGGCTTATATTTGTCGAGCATCCCGAGGTGGGCGTAGGCCTTTCTAGTGGCCACCCTTCCCCGCGGAGTGCGGTCGATCATGCCGAGTTTCACGAGGTACGGCTCGTAGACGTCCTCGAGGTTCACCGCGTCTTCGCCGATGGCGAGGGCGATGTTGTTGACGCCGGTCGGTCTTCCCTTGTAGCGGTCGATCAGCGTCAGAAGATACCTGCGGTCGATCGGGTTGAGCCCGAGCGAATCGACCCCGAGCTCGTCGAGCGCGTGCTGCGCTTCCTTTTCGGAAATGCACGGGGAATGCAGGATTGTCGCGTAATCGCGCACGCGGCGGTAGAGCCTGTTGGCGATTCGGGGCGTCCCGCGCGAGCGCGAGGCGATCATGTAGCTCGCCTGCGGCGTGATGGGGAAATTCAGGACCCGCGCGGTCCTTTCGACGATCGTCATAAGCTCGTCGGTCGTGTAGTACTCGAAATGCCCGGAAATGCCGAAACGGTCGCGTAAGGGAGAGCTCAAAGAGCCCGCCTTGGTCGTCGCGCCGATCAGAGTGAACGGCGGCAGGCGCAGGTTGACCGTCCGCGATTCGGCGTCCCGCCCGATGACGATCGAGAGGTTGAAATCCTCCATCGCCCCGTACAGGACTTCCTCGATCGCGGTCGGAATGCGGTGGATTTCATCGACGAAAAGAACGTCTCCCGGCCCGAGAGTGGCCAGTAACGACGCCAGGTCCCCCGTCCTTTCGAGGGAAGGCCCGTTCACGAGGTGGATTTTCGCGCCCATCTCGTTGGCGATGATGTAGGCCAGAGTCGTCTTGCCTAAGCCAGGCGGACCGTACAGCAAAACATGGTCCAGCGGCTCCTTTCGGAGTTTGGCCGCCTCGATGTAAATGCCGAGTTCCTTCTTGATGGCTTCCTGCCCGATGTAGTCTTTGAGCCTGTTCGGGCGCAACGAGATATCGACGTCGTCGTCCCGGCCGGTCAGGCTTTCCGGCAGGTTTTCCGGATTTTCTTCTTCGTTCATGGCGTTCAGCGCTGCTTATTCAAAAGCGGCAGGGCCAAAGCGATATATTCCTCCGCCTTCAGTTCGCGGGTCGGAATCTTCGCGAATGCCTCCGTGATTTCCTTCTGGGTGAAGCCGAGCTGCTTCAGTCCTTCCATGGCGTCGTCGAGCTCGCGGTCGCCCGAACGGGAATTGTTCTCGAGAAGCTTCCCTTTCAGATCGAGCACAATCTGCTTCGCCGCCTTCGGGCCGACGCCGTTCAGCGACTGCAGATAGAGCACGTTCGAGGAATTGATCGCGCTCGTCAGTTCGTCCACGCTCGAGGATCCGAGCGCCGCCAAAGCCGTCTTCGGACCGACGCCTTTAACGGAAACGAGGCGCGAAAAAAGCGCCTTTTCCTCGAAGCTCCGGAACCCGACGAGATATTCGTCGTCCTCGTTCTTATATAAGACCGTGTAGACGGTCATCTTTCTTCCGACCTCGTAATCCTCCGGATGCGAGACAAAGACCTGGTAACCGACGCCGTTCACGTCGATGACGATCGAATTCCGCGAATGCAAAGCGATTTCGCCTTTTAAATAAAAGTACATAGTTCAGATGGCCAGTACGGCGAATAAGGCAAGAACGGCCAAGGCGCCGACCAAACCGGCAAACGTCAGAAGATCGATTCTTTTTCCGCTCATTTCCTTTTCCCCTGAACTTTATTATAAGCCACTCCATTTTTGATTGAAAGTGCCCGTTTTAAAGGTGAAATCGCGTGAAAAAAAGCTATGATAGAAATAAGACACGGAGGAGAAAAGAAAATGAAAATCTGCGTCGTCACGAAGGAAGAAAAAGCGAACCGTCTCTTCCCTTCCCGCTCCGCTCTAGAGACTTTAAAAGGAACCCTTGCGAAAAGCGGAATCGCTCTGACAAAGGGTCTATCCGAGCCGTGCGACGCGGCCCTCTTCTTCTCTCTTTCCTCAAAAAAGGAACTGCTCGCGAAAAAGCGCGCGGGTTCGAAGATTCTCGTCTTCGCCCCGTCCTTCCCGAAGAAGGCCTATGTCCCCTGCTATGAGAAGGAAATCCGCGCCAAAAGCGCAAACGGCATCCGTTTCTTCTATAGGAAGGCCGACGTCCTCCTCGCCCCGAATCCCTTCCTTGCTTTTCTCCTGAAGCGCGCGTATCCGTCTAAAAAAATCCTTGTGTTCCCGTACTTTTTCGACCCGGCCGATTTTAGGAAGACCGAGCCGCCCGAAGATTTAAACGGTTACCGCCCTAACGAGAAATACGTCCTTTCCTGCGGAGGAAAGGGTCTCTTCTCCTCGCCTTCCTTCTATTTTTCCCTGGCCCGATCGTTCCCGGCGAACCGCTTCGTCTATCTTCTGAACGGCGAGGATTCTTCTTCCTCGAAGAAGGAAAGAAAAGCGTGGAATTCTCTTCCCGGAAACGTCGAGATCCTCGAAGAGGATTCTTTGAAAAATCCTTTTTCCCTCTTCAAAAACGCCGCCGTCTTCGTTTCACCTAACCCGTTCCGCCCGTCCTTCGAGGAACTCTACGCCGCCTTCGGATCAAACGTCCCTTCCGTGATGCGCAGCCAGCCGGGATTCATCGAAGGAAATCGGAAGCTTCCCTTCTCCTTTTCCGACACGGTCCGCGCAGAGTTCGTTAACGACATCCGCGCGGTCCTGACCGGCAACGGAGATTCCTCCCTCCCGTACGAAAAAGAGATTTTTTCGAAACACGCCGTCTCCGACCTTTATAAGGAACTCGCCTCCGTCCTGCGGCAAGCCCTCGAGACGGAGAAGCGGTAAATCGCCCAGCCGGAAAAAGATTTCTTCGCTATTCCGTCCTCCGAAATCATTCAAAAGTAAGCAAAAAAGAGGAGATTTCTCCCCTCTTTTCCGTTTAATCGTAATACGTGAACGTGAAGTCGTCGATCTGGACGTCGTCGCCGCTCTTCGCGCCGAGCTTCCTTAACTCGTCGTCGACTCCGATGTCCTCGAGGTACTTCAGAAGCTGCATCATGCCTTCCTCGGTCTTGTGGTTGATCCTTCGGTACGTCTTGATCACCTCGTCCCCGACCACGCGGTACGAACCGTCCTGGTCGAGCATGATCTTGAACGGACGCTTGCTCTTGTCCACGGCCTTGTAGACCACTTCCCCGTCTTCCTCGTCCTTCAAGTTTTCGATGACGACTTCCTTTTCGGAAGCGACGAGGTCGTAAAGCGCGCGGAGCAGTTCCTTCAGGCCCTTGTGCGAAAGGGCCGAAATCTCGTAGACCGGGTACTTGTCGCCGTACTTTTCCTGAAGCTTCTTCTTGAATTCGGCGGCTTTTTCCTCCGCCCCGTAGCAGTCGATCTTGTTCAGGGCGATGACCATCTTCTTATCGAGCAGACCGAGGTCGTACTTCCCCAGCTCGGCGTTGATCGTCTCGAAGGATTCGAAGGCGTCCTCGTCGCGCGAGATGTCGATCACGTGGAGCAAACAGCGGCAGCGCTCGATGTGGCGCAAGAACACGAACCCGAGCCCTTTTCCGTCGGAGGCGCCCTTGATGAGCCCCGGCAGATCCGCCATCACGAAGCTCTCCTCGTCGTCGAGGCGGACGACCCCGAGCATCGGCTCGAGCGTCGTGAACGGATAGTCCGCGATCTTCGGGGCGGCCCTAGAGACCGAGTCGAGCAGGGTCGACTTTCCGACCGACGGCAGCCCGACGAGTCCGACGTCGCAGATGAGCATCAGTTCGAGGTAGAGCGTCTTCGCTTCGCCCGGCGTCCCGTTTTCCCCGATGCGCGGGGCCTTGCGCACCGCGTTCTTGAAGCAGGCGTTCCCTTTTCCGCCCCGTCCGCCTTTGGCGGCCAGATACTGGTCCCCTTCCTTCTTCAGGTCGGCGAGGATATGCCCTTCCTCGTCCTTGATGACCGTGCCCGGCGGAACCGCCAGATACACGTCGCTTCCCGACCTTCCGGCCATCAGCTTGATGTTGCCGTTCTCGCCGTTAGGCGCCTTGACCTTGATCGCGTGTCGGTAAGCCGAAAGCGTGTTCGGGCCTTTTTCCGCGACGAAATAGATCGAACCGCCCCGTCCGCCGTTTCCGCCGTCCGGTCCGCCGAATTCGACGTATTTCTCGTGGCGGAACGAGACGTGCCCGTCCCCGCCTTTGCCCGCGACCAGATAAATTTTCGCTTTGTCAATAAACACTGTCCCGCCCTTCTTTCTTCCTCATCATCAGAGGATGGAGAACACTTACGCGTTCAAAAAACGGGTCGAAAGCATCCGCTTAGGACCCGCCGATTCGATTCGAAGCTTACTTCGCGGCTTCTTCCTGTTTTTCGACAGGATAGACAGAGACCTTCTTGCGGTCCTTGCCGAGCCGTTCGTAACGGACAATTCCGTCCGCGGTCGCGAACAGGGTATCGTCCGTCGCAATCTTGACGTTGAGTCCCGGATGGATCTTCGTCCCTCTCTGGCGATAGATGATCGAGCCGGAGTGGGCGAACTGACCGTCCGCAAGTTTCGCACCCAGACGACGGCCGGCAGAGTCTCTGCCGTTCTTCGTGGAGCTGACACCTTTATGCGAAGCGAACAACTGTAAATCTAATCTGATTTCCATGGTGACTATTCCTTTCTTAGCTCTTCGATATGTACGCGTACATACTGTTTTTCTTCGTTCCCGAGGAAGATGAGCTGTTTCTTCAGTACCTCGAGGACGTACCGGTCATACGTGCTGACCGGCCCGTGAACCGCGATTTCCGCGTGTCCCTTCCTATGATTTTCCGTGATGTTTCTTCCTTCCAAAGCGTAGACCGCTCCAGAGAAGACGCAGGAAGCACCCGCACACACCAAGTCCCTACCGGGTTCGTCCGACTGCGCGTGCCCGTCCATCGTGATGGAGAGAATCTCGCCGTCTTTTTCCTTAATAGAAACTTCAATCATAAGGGAAGAGGACTACTTGATCTCGGTGACGGTGACCTTGGTGTAAGGCTGTCTGTGGCCGCTCAGGACGCGGTAGTTCGCTTTGGCCTTGTACTTGAAGACCTGAATCTTGCGTTCCTTGCCCTGTTTTTCAATCTTGGCCTTGACCGAAGAGCCTTCGACGTACGGCGAACCGACCTTCAGGGAATCCCCGTCGATCAGAAGGACCTTGTCGAACGTGACTTCGTCACCTTCCTTGCCTTCGATTTTTTCGACGAAATAAGACTGGCCGACTTCGACCTTGAGCTGTTTTCCGCCGGTTTCGATGACTGCAAACATGATTCTTTCCTCCTATATACACTTTATTACTCGCTGTTAGCGGTATTCCATACGGAAGTTTAAGACCGTCGCCAAGCGGTTGAAAGCCCAGTGGAGGCAATTCAACTTCTATAATCTTACAACAAAATTCCCGAATGTCAAACGGAAACGCGCACCCTTTCCGCTATTTCGGGATTTTTTTCCGTTTCGAGCAGAAAGAAGGACTTTCCCGTCCTTCTTAAGGGCTATTTTTCAAGCGGAACGAGTTCCCCGCCCTCGATCAAAGTCCCTTGTACGAGCTGACCGGTCAGGTCCTGATCGGAAACGACCTTCACGTCCAGGTAGTTCTCCGTGTACCCGCGGAAATACGTCTTCCCGCTTCTGGTGACGGCCTTTTCTTCAATCAGGACCGTATGGACCGTCCCGATGTTCTCCCGATAGTATTTCTCGCTTAAGAGGTTCCCGACCTTGATGAGCCTTCTCGCCCGTTCCTTCTTCACTTCGTTCGGGTTCTGGTCCTTCATCTTATCCGCCTTCGTGTACGGTCTTCTCGAATACGGGAAGACGTGCAGGCGCATGAAGCCGACCTTCTGAACGAATTCCTCGGTCTCGCGGAAATCCTCTTCGGTCTCCCCCGGGAAACCCGTGATGACGTCCGTCGAGAGGGCGACGCCCGGGATTTCCTTCTTTAAGAGTTGGGTCGTCTCGTAGAACCGGTTCAGATCGTATTTGCGGTTCATCGCCTCGAGCACCTTCTCCGATCCGGCCTGGAGAGGAATGTGGATGTGCGGGACGAGCCGCGGGTTGTTCTTATATAAGTCGATGTACTTCCGGTCGATCTGGGACATCTCCAACGACGAGATGCGGACACGGAACGTCTTTTCGTCCAGATCCAGGATATCCTGCACCAGGTCGCTGAGGCGTTTATCCCCGTCTTCGTACGAACCGATGTCGATTCCGGTCAGGACGATTTCCTTATAGCCGCTCTTAGCGAGCCTCTGAATCTCCCGAAGGATGTCTTCTTCCTTCCTGGAGCGGGCCTTCCCCCGCGTCAGAGGGATGATGCAGTACGAGCAGAAATTGTCGCATCCGTCCTGGATCTTGACGAAGGCGCGCTCCTCCCGGTCGAAATTCGAGATGGAGATCGGATCGTAATCGAACAGACGGGAATTGGGGTTGACCTCCACTTCCTTTCCTTCCCCTTCGATGCGTTCCTTCAGCAGTTCGTAGATGTGCGCGCGGTCCTTGGTCCCGAGGACGAGGTCCACGCCTTCAAGCGAAGCGACCTGGTCCGGATGGAGCTGGGCGAAGCAGCCCAGTACGGCGATTTTGCTTTCCGGATAAAGTCTGTGCAGCGAGCGAATCTTCTCGCGCGCTTTCTTCTCGGCGACGAGCGTCACCGCGCACGTATTGACTAAGACGAAATCCGCCTTCCCGTCTTCGATGTACTGAAGACCGTGCTTTTCGAGTTCCTCCCGGATCGCCTCGGACTCGTAGGCGTTGACCTTGCAGCCGAACGTCACGATGGAAAATGTAAGAGCCATAAAAAAATCACTTCGTCCTTTCTAAGAGTCCGTCTTTCTTCGCTTCCTGCTTCAGAATGTTCGCGTAGGTCTTCTCGGAGATAAACCCGGAAGAAGAAAGCGCGTCGACGAACGCGTCGCGGTCCCCGGCGAAATAGAATTCCATCAAAGCCGTCAAGCGCGGGAAAAGATGTGTCTTCGACAAGCGCGGATGGTCCTCGGTCTCAAAGAGCGGGATCTGTTCCTCGAGCCCGCCTTCCCCGTCGATGACGAAGATCGTCTCCGTGTCGATGTGGTAAAAGGCCTCGAGCCCCTGCTCGTCGTCCCGCAGAAGTTTCACGAGGTCGGTGAAAGGCGACTCGAACAAAGAGAACGAAAGCGTGCGGAACGGGTCGACCATCGCGCTCTCCGGGTTGTTCCTCAGCTCGGCGTATTTCGGTTCCTTCAGAAGGGCAGGATTTTCCGAATAGGCCCGGTTGAGCTCCTTCGAGAAGAACGGGACGTAGATCTTCCGTTCGCCTCCCCCTTCCTTGAAGGAAACGTACGGGAGGCGCGAATAGATGAACGGGACCAGTTCCGGGCGCGAGAGGGAGGAGGACGTGTTATAGACTTTCGCCCGCGTCTCGATTTCTTCCTTGTTGATGAGGCACTGCAGGATCACGTTCGCTCGGATCAAAGAGAACGTATCCGGAATCACGGCGTATTTCGACAGATACGGATATTTCGCGAAATAGTACGAATGCGCGTTATAAAAGACCTTGTCGCGGGAATCCGGCAGCTTCCGCGCCTTGCTGATGGTCTTGTTCAGATAAGGAAATAATAGGAAACTCATGCTTCGCCTTTCTAGTCTTCCATCAAATACGCCAGGACGGATAAGCCGTAAACGGCCGCCGTCTCGGCCCGTAAGATCCTCTTCCCGAGTTTGACGGGAATAAATCCGTTCCCGACCGCGAGCTCCACTTCGTCTTTGGCAAATCCGCCTTCGGGTCCGAACAGGTACGCCACCGAGGAAGAATCCTTCCCTGACAAGGAAATCTTGCTTCCTTTGAGCGCTTCGTCTTCATACGCGATGAATCCGGTCGCGTGAATGACGAGCAAAGCGTCCTTATAGTCCTTGAGCGGATCGAGGACAGGCACGTCCGTCCGGTTCGACTGCTCGACGGCTTCTTCGAGAATCTTCTCGAACCGCGGGCGTTTCTCCTCGAATTCCTCGGAAGAAATCCTCTTGATGACCCTTTTGGAGACGAAGGGCACGAAGCGGGTCACCCCGAGCTCGGTCCCTTTCTGGAGACAGAATTCAAAATGATCCTTCTTTAACAGCGGAAGAAGCAGGATCAGTTCCTTCCCGAGCTCCCTTGACGGGACGGGTTCCCTGCTCAGAAGCTCGAAGCGGTACGGCTTATACGATCGGCAGACCGCCCTGTACGCCTTTCCGAGCGAAAGAATCTCGAGTTCTTCCCCGATCCCGACGCGGATGACGCGGAGATGCTTCTCCTCCTCGGGAGAAAGAAGGATCCTCCCGTTTGATAAATCGACCTGTCCGAAAATCCTGCGCATAACCGAACCTATTATAAGCGAACACGCCCTTTAAAAGAACGGGTCGGAATTCCCATTTTCCAGCTAAGGGATAAAAAAGGATTCCCCGAGGGAATCCGATAAAGACTTTAGGCGACTTTCTTCGTTTTCTTCGCGATCCAGCGGACGAAGACGGAAATCTCGTGGACGAATAACGGGGAGAGACTGAGCAGGAACACCCAGAGATACTCGATCGATTCGTCGGAGAGCGTGTAGACCTTGAAGAACGAATTGACGTACGGCGTCTCGATGACGAAGAGCTGCAGGCCCATACCAAGGAAGAAGCTGACCCAGAGCAGCAGGTTCGCGTCCTTGAAGACGCGGACGAAGGAGTGGCGCACGTCGGTCATGCCGAGCATGTGGAACAGTTCGGAGAAGGACAGGACGCAGAAGGCCATCGACTGCGCTTCCTCGAGGGCCGTCTCGCTCTGGAAGTACTGGTTGATCTGGCTTAAGCTCATGTATCCGTCGCTCCACGGCTTGATTAAGAAGGCCACGAGCGTGGCGATTCCGATGAGGGCACCGTATCCGAACGTAATCAGGTAACCGTCGTGGGCGAAGATGGATTCCTTCGGATCGCGCGGTTTTTCCTGCATGATGCCGTCCGGCTTCTTGTCCGCGCCGAGCGCGACTGCCGGCAAGGAATCCGTGATCAGGTTGACCCAAAGCAGATGGATGGCGATGAGCGGGGACGGAAGTCCGAGCGCCGCCGCCAGGAACATCGCGACGACTTCGCCGATGTTCGAACTGAGTAAGAAGAGGATGGTCTTGCGGATGTTGGCGTAGATGCCTCTGCCCTCTTCGACCGCCTTCTCGATGGACGAGAAGTTGTCGTCGGTGAGGACCATGTCCGCCGCGCCCTTGGCGACGTCGGTGCCGGTGATGCCCATCGCGATGCCGATATCGGCCGCCTTGAGGGACGGAGCGTCGTTGACGCCATCGCCGGTCATGGCCGCGATGTGGCCGTTGGCCTTGATGGCCTTGACGATGCTGACTTTATTTTCCGGAGAGACGCGGGCGAAGACGCGGACCGTCTGGACCTTCTCGCGGAGTTCTTCGAACGTGCACGCGTCGATTTCGTCGCCGCTCATGGCCTGAGAGGCGTCTTCGGCGATGCCGAGTTCCTTGGCGATGGCCAAGGCGGTATCCTTGTGGTCGCCGGTAATCATCACAGTCGTGATGCCGGCTTCCTTCAGGATCTTGACGGCCGGTTTGGCCTGTTCGCGCGGCGGATCGACCATGCCGACGAAGCCGACGAACGTCAGGTTGTTCTCTTCAATCTGCTTTTTCGGATCGTCCTGATACGAATAAGCAAGGGCTAAAACGCGCAGGGCGTCGGCGGCGAATTCGTTCGAGGCCTGAAGGATGTTCTTCTTATCCTCTTCGGTAATCGGGCGGACCGTTCCGTCCGTCTCGATTGAAGTGGTGTATTTCAGAATCTGATCCAGGGCGCCTTTCGTGAAGACGCGGTACTTCCCGTTCTCGTCGTGGCAAGTCGACATCATCTTGCGGACGGAGTCGAACGGATATTCGTTGACGCGCGGAGTCTCCTTCTCCAAATCCTTCTTATGCATTCCGAAGGAGTTCGCGAAGGCGACCAGGGCGATTTCGGTCGGATCCCCGTAGGCCCCTTCGTCGACGGTCGCGTCCGAGCAGAGGGACATGCCCCTTGCCAGTAGCCCTAATCCTTCTTTATTGAAATCTTCCTTGCGGTAGGTCTTCCCGTCCTTATAGGCGCGGACGACCGTCATCTTGTTCTGCGTCAAAGTGCCGGTCTTATCCGAGCAGATGTACGAGACCGCGCCGAGCGTTTCGACCGAGGCGAGCTTGCGCACAATCGTATGGACCTTGACCATCTTCTGGACGCCCAAGGACAGGACAATCGTGACGACCGCGGTCAGTCCTTCCGGAATCGCCGCAACGGCAAGAGCCACCGAGTCGAGCAAAGCGTCGTCCCACTTGTCGGCGATGTTGCCCTGGACCAAGGCGTAGATCAGCTTGACAATCAGCATCAGGATGACGATGCCGACGGTCAGGTATCCCAAGAATTTCGAAATCTTTTCGAGGTTTTTCTGTAGCGGCGTCTGTTCGTCCCCGTCGTCCCCGAGCATGCCGGCGATCTTCCCGATCTCCGTATTCATACCCGTGGCGACGACCACTCCTTCCCCGCGTCCGTAAACGATCGGGGTGGACATGAAGACCTCGTTCACGCGGTCTCCGATTCCGGCCTTATCGGTCAATATGATCGAGGCGTCCTTTTCCGCCGGAACGGATTCGCCGGTGAGGCTCGATTCGTCCGCCTTGAGGTTATACCCTTTTAAAAGCCGCAGATCGGCCGGGACGGTTCTGCCTTCCTCCAGGACAACGATGTCGCCTGGGACGAGTTCCTCGGCCTTGATTTCGACGGTCTTCCCGTCGCGGCGCACGGTCGCGGTCGGGGAAGACAGCTTCTTCAGGGCTTCGAGGGCCTTTTCGGCCTTGGTTTCCTGATAGGTGCCAATGACGGCGTTGATCAGGACGACGCCGAAGATGATGACGACGTCGGCGAAGTCCTCGAAGGTCATCCCTCTTCCTTCCCTCACGGCGCTGACGATGCCGAGGACGAGCGAGATGAGGGCCGCCACGAACAGGATCAGGGTCATCGGATCCTTGAACTGGTCAAGGAAAATGAAGAAGGCGCTCTTCTTCTTGGCTTCGGCGAGCTTGTTGGGGCCGTATTTTTCCCTTCTTTTCAA
>CAYUFI010000037.1:11131-14345 GCA_964444175.1 uncultured Clostridiaceae bacterium
GATAAGCCTTTTTCGGCGTCGACGTTGAGCTCTTTAAGAGACTCCGAGACGGATTTGTCTTCCAACATGTGAATGTTTCCCTTTCTTAGATCGTTCGGTCTTACGCCAACGCGGAACGGTTGTCCAGGGGAGCGGGCTCCATCCGAGCCGTACTGACGCTTGTCCCTGGCGAGGTTACTCTCCAAATCGATGCTGGATTGATACGTACATAAATATACCATAACCCCGAATCCGAAATGAAATGTTTTTTTGGGGTCTTCCCTGCTCTTTGAAATTGGATTACGGAAACTCTGTTTCCCGTTGAACAAAGGATATTTAAACACCAAAGCATTTTGCTTATAATAATAGGGAGAACGCTCCTTAGCGAGCGGGAAATTCCAAAAAATCGGGATAGAAGAGGAACGATCATGACCGAGGAACAGGAACATACCCTGCACTTGAGCGGAGAGCTGACCCGTATTCTCGACAAGATGCCGGGAGGGGTCTACGCTTTCCGTATGGAAGGAGATTACCACCCGTTTTTCGTCAACCGCATTTTTTTGAACATGCTCGGACTCGAAACCAAGTCCGACTGGATGCAGCTCGTGCGGGGAGACTACTGGAGCGTCATCGTCCCGAAAGACATCCCGCTGATTAAGCAGATCTGCGAGGAAGTCACTTCCCAGAAGGGCCGCAGCCAGACCGTGGAGACTGCCTTGGTCGGAAAAAACAACACGCTCAGGCGCACGCGCATCCTCATCCAGTCCCAGAACGATATGGACGGGAAGCCGTACATCCTGATGTTCTTCATGGACCTCGGATCCGAGGCCCTCTTCACTCCGAGCGAAGGTCGCGACAGCCTGACCGGTCTGGCGAACAGGGCGTCTTTCTACAAGGACGCGAATAGGGTGAGAAAGGAACAGGCGGCTAAAAACAGGGACATTCCCGCCCTCGTCGTCTTGGACATCGTCAATTTCCGTCTGGTCAACATCCGTTCGGGCATGGAGGAAGGAGACCGTTTCCTCGTCTCGGTCGCCTCCATCCTGAAGGAGACGTTCCCGGGCGATCTGATCGGGCGTTTCGACGCGGACCACTTCGGAATCGTCACATGCGCCCGCAATCTCGAGGAACGCCTCGATTACGCGCGCGGAAAGATCCGGAAGATTTTCCCGAATTCCACGATTGACACCTCTTTCGGCGTCAGTTTCTGGAGCGACCCGAATAAAGACGCCCGCAGCGTCTTCAACGAAGCCAAGCTCGCGAGCGACTCCAACAGATTGAAGGAAAACAAATACGTCTCTTTCTATAAGAGCGACATGGCCCACGAGCTCGAGATGAAGGAATACGTCATCTCCCACATCGACGAAGCCGTCGAAAAAGGGTGGATTAAGGTCTATTACCAGCCCATCGTGCGCGCTCTTTCGAGAAGGCTCTATTCCATGGAGGCTTTGGCCCGCTGGGACGATCCGGTCAAAGGATTCCTCCAGCCGCTTTCTTTCATCGCTCCGCTTGAAGCCGAGCACCAGATCTACAAGCTCGACCTCTGCGTCATCGAGCAGACCGCGAAGCAGCTCTCGGAATTCATCCGGAAGGAAAATACGGAAATCCCCGTCTCGGTCAATCTTTCCCGCGTGGATTTCTTCTATTGCGACATCTATCAGGAAATCGAGCGGATCGTGAGGAAATACGAACTCCCGCGCCATCTGCTCAATCTCGAGATCACCGAAAGCGCCTTGGCTTCCCGCCAGGACGTCATCCTTTCGACGATGCAGAAATTCCGCGACACCGGCTACCAGATCTGGATGGACGACTTCGGCAGCGCGTATTCCACGCTGAACCTTTTAAAAGACTACTATTTCGACGTCATCAAACTCGACCAAGTGTTCGTCCGCAAGGAAAGCGAGCGGTCCCGCTCGATTATCCGCGCGGTCATATCGATGGATAAGAGCATCGTGACGAGGACCTTGGCCGAAGGCATCGAGACCGAAGAGCAGTACGAATCCCTGCGCGACTTCGGCTGCGACCTGATCCAAGGGTTCTATTTCGGAAGACCGCAGCCGTTCGATAAAACCATTGCCGACTGCAGGGCCAAGGGCATTTTGCCCGAAGAAGCCTGGGAAAAGGGCTATTACGACAGCGTCCGTAAGGCCGACTTCCAGACGGATCAGCCTTCCCTGCTCGTGGATTCAGCCGGGAATGGTTTCTCTCTGCTTTACATGAATAAAGCCGCTTCCGAGCTCATGACCAAGGAAGGCTATAAGAACATGGGCGAACTTCAGGAAGCGCTGAACAACTCGAAGAACCCGGTCGTGCGCGAGCTTTACCGCGCGGCCGAACAGTCCGCCACCGTCGACCAGGTCAGCGAAATGTACTATCCAATCAACGGCCACGCCTTCCTTGTGCGCTACCGCATTCTGGCGAAAGCCGGGAAGCACCGTCTCTACGAAGTCCGTCTTGATAACTACGCCCACACGGGCGAACGCATCTCCCAGAAGATGAAGCTTCTGATGAACCTTCGCTATTTCTACCGGGCCATCTACCTCATCGACCTCGAGACGAAGAGTCTTACGACGATGCTTTTAAGCGGGCCCGCCGAAGAGGTGAGCGAGCACCTGCCGCTCTTCAATCCCGACGGCAGTTTGAATTCCGTTCTCCCGGACATCTTCCCGGGCGACCGGGCGCGCTACCGCGCCTTCCTGAATCTTGACGACATCGCGAAACGATTCGACGGGACGGAATTCGGCACGATCCGCGCTCCGTTCCGGACAAAGAATTCCAACGGCGAATACGTCTGGATGTCCCACCGCATGATGCGGGTCCCGAACATTCGCGAACGGCAGCTCCTCTACGTCATTCGCACGATGGACTTTGCGAGCGTCGAGGACGAACTGAACTTCATCGGAAAAGACCAGTACCAGGCCCTGACGAGCCGGAACGGGCTCAACAGCCTGGAACTGACGCACATCCGCCTCTTCGACGACCTCATGCTGCACTTCCCCATTCCGTTCTTCTGGAAAGACACAAATAGGCGGTTCCTCGGAGCGAGTCAGACCTTCTTGGATTATTACGGTTTCCATTCCGTCCAGGACATTTTAGGCAAGACCGACGAGGAGATGGGCTGGCACCCGACCAACGGGCCGTTCCGGAGCGATGAGGAAACCATATTGAGAACGGGTAAGAAGATCGTCAATTCCCCGGGCAAGTGAATCGCCAAAGGCGTTTCGCACACCATCCT